>JBARVK010000410.1:0-2856 GCA_049646225.1 Nodosilinea sp. | reverse complement strand
GATGGGGGCGGTGATGTAGCGGCGGTGCTGCTGCTGGTAGAGCTGGCGGCGCAGGCTGTGCAGCCCGCCTAGAGCTTCTTCTACCGTGCCAGAGAGCCGGTAGCGGCACCAGCTGTCAGGGCGAGAGTTTTCGGTGACCAGGGCGGCCAGAGCGGCGGCCAGCTGAGCGGCATTGAGGTGGTCAAACTCGCCCGACTCTAGGGCCAGGGCCAGCCACAGCTCGTTGTCGCCGCGAATGGCGGCGGCCATTTCGCCCAGCTCGGTGGGCTTGTTGTCTTCAAGGCCGCCGAAGTGCTTCAGCACATCCATGATGTTGAGAAACTCTTGCCAGTAACGGCCTGTGTACTGAGCCAGTTTTTGCGTGCGATCGCGCCATTCTTCCTCTAGATCGCGCAGCCGCTTCTGGCGCTTGAGCAACGACTTGGTATTCTCCCACTGGCTGGCGGGGTGTTTAGCCAAGGTGTGTTCCACATCACGCATGCGATCGAGCTGGTCTTGCACCTCGGGAGCCAGCATTTCGAGGGTAGGTGGGGTGACCATGGTGGCCACCAGGCTGGCGGTGTAGTCGTCGCCCCGGCAGTGCTTGCCCGGACTCGGCGCTAGCTCGGTAGGTGGGGCCAGGGTATCGACCGCCTGCAGGCGGGGTATATCGGCGTGGAGGCCAACCACATCGGCGGTAGTGACTACGTACCACTGGTTGGTTTGAGTTAAACAAACCAGGTAGGGAAACTGCCCCGACCCCTGCACCTTGGTAACCAGCACGGCGGGCACCGGCTCGCCCACCGGAATGTGCTTGCCCTTGAGGGAGAGTAGGGTGCCTGCGATCGCAAAGGGCACCATCTTGGCCACATCATCGGCCAGTACCGCCGCCGCCTGCTGCTGAAGGGTTTTGAGCAGCCGCCGTTCTTCTTTCAGACGCTCTTTGAGCTTGGCGTACTCCGCCAGCAAGTCTTCATCAAAGGCGGCGAGCTGGGCCTGCTGATGCGCGATCGCCCCCTCCAGACGCTCGATCTCCTGCTGCTGGGGCACCAGGTGCAGGGTGGCCAAATACTGGCCAAAGCTGCGCTCGATCAGGTTTTTGGCCTCGTCAAGGGTGTGGGTTTGCAACAGGTTGAGCACCATACCGTAGCCGGGGGTAAACTGGCTGACCAGCGGGTCGGCCCCGGAGGTGGCCAGGTGTACCGCCTCCCGCGAGCCTTCAAAAGGGCTCTCGACGGTGACCACGTGGCCCTGCTCATCCATGCCGCGCCGCCCCGCTCTCCCCGCCATCTGCAAAAACTCGGAGGAGGTGAGCAGGCGGTGGCCGCTGTCGGTGCGCTTAGACAGGCTGGCAATCACCGTGGTGCGGGCGGGCATGTTGATACCCGCCGCCAGGGTTTCGGTGGCAAACACCACCTTGATTAGCCCGGCCTGAAACAGTTCTTCCACCAGGCCCTTCCACAGGGGCAAAATGCCCGCGTGGTGGGCCGCAATGCCCCGGTACAGCGGCCCCACCTGACCCGCCCGGCCCGCATCGGGGTTGTGGGCCAGGAAGGTATCGATGCGCAACTTCAGCTCCTTGGCTTCCTCTTCGGTCACCAGGGACAGGTGGCTAACCTCATCCACCGATTTGTCGCAGCCGCGACGGCTAAAAATAAAGTAGATGGCGGGCAGCATGTCCCGCTCTTGCAGCTGGCCCATCACAAAGGGCAGACTGACTCGTCCGCCGCCGCGCCGACCGGGTTGCCGCTGGGGCTTGCGCTGCTTTTTGAGCTGCGGATTGATGGCCCGCTGGGCCGCATCGAGCAGGGGTACCAGGCGCTTGCCGGTACAGTAGTGAAACTGCAAGGGCACCGGGCGAAAATTGGAATAAATGAGTTCGGTGGGGCCGTGAACTTTTTGTAGCCAGTCGGTGAGCTGGCCCGAGTTTTCGACCGTGGCGGAGAGGGCCAGCAGCTGAATCTCGGGTGGGCAGTAGATGATTGACTCTTCCCAGACGGTGCCGCGCTGGCGATCGTTCATGTAGTGGCACTCGTCGAGCACCACGGCTTCGACCTGCTGCAATGTGGTGCCGGTCTCACCAATGCGGGTGCCGTAGAGCATGTTGCGAAAGATTTCGGTAGTCATCACCACAATGGGGGCGTCGCGGTTGATGGAGAGATCGCCGGTCAGCAACCCAACGTTGTCGTGGCCAAACTGGTCGCGAAAGTCGCGTAGCTTTTGGTTAGAGAGTGCCTTTAGCGGGGTGGTGTAAAACACTCGCTTGCCGTGGGCCATAGCCCGGTGGATAGCGTATTCGCCTACCAGGGTTTTGCCGGAGCCAGTGGGGGCACACACTACTACCGATTTATCGGCGTTGAGGGCGTCTATGGCCTCGTGCTGAAAATCGTCGAGGGGAAAGGGAAAGATTTGGGCGAGGTCTAGCACAAGGCTGGCACGGGTAGGGGCGACACTATTCTAGTGTGCCAAGAGATGGACGAAACAAGTGCAAGCTGAGCGGTTCTGTCTCCAAGACATGAATGGGGGCAGCAGATCCTAGCTCTATGGCCGATGACGATGTGGTAATTCGCTATGCCAATGATGAGGGGATTGGTCTTACGGTTTTGTCGGTAAGCCAGCGATGATCATAGGCTGATCTACAACCATCTCATAATCGAGCAATGCTTCTACCTGGACGCGGGTGACGCCGGGGAAGCATTCCAGAAATTGATCGAGGGAGGCACCATTCTTGCAGCGGAGCTTTCCTAGCATTCTGACGGGCAGGTTTCAGTCTTCAGGCGCAGAGGGCGAGATTCCGAGCGGTTTGCTCCAGGTTTCGAGTTATTTTCTCGAAGCACCGAGCAATTTTCTGGGGTGCATCCCACTTCTGCAAGTGTC
>JBARVK010000409.1:0-2622 GCA_049646225.1 Nodosilinea sp. | reverse complement strand
GGCCACTGCTGTACCGAGGGGCCACGCTTTCCCAGGGGACGGTGCTGGCGGCGGGCAACGATGCCGTGATGGTGGTGCAGGAGGGGCGTAGCGCTTTAGTCGTCAACAGCGGCACTGACAGCACGGCGTTCTACACCGTGGTTCCCTTTCTACGCCAGGCGGGCGTTAACCAACTGGCCAGCGCCATTCACGGCGACGACAGCGACAGCGAAAACTGGCGCACCATCGCCGATAGAGCCCCCATTCGCAAGTTCTACGGCACTGGTTCGGCGCTGACCGCTGTTCCAACTGGGGGGCAGTTTCACCAGCTCAACCCCAACCAGGTGCAGCCCGTCGATCGCCAGCGGGTGCAGGCTTTGCAAGACGGCGAGGCAGGACTGCGGCTGACGCTGCTGGGCCACACCTGGCTGCTGCTGCCCCAACTCTCCCGCGATCGCCAGATGCCCTGGATTCAAGCCCACCCCGGTCTGCAGAGCGAGGTGCTGTGGTGGCATGGCGAGGCCCTGAGCGAGGCCGCGATCGCCACGATTAACCCACGCATCGCGATCGCCTCTGCCCGCACCATCGACCCCGATACCGAAGCCTTGCTCAAGCAAAAGGACATTCAGGTCTTTTGCACCGAGCGAGACGGGGCGATCATCTGGGGCCGCGGCCCGAGCTACCGAGCCTACCTGGCCTCGCCCCAGCACCCCGCCGCTGGCTTTGACTAGTACTACTTCACCAGCAAATTGAGCTGATAGCTGATTTGCCCGGAGCCGCCCGTCTGCTGCTGCACCACGGTATTGGGGCCGTTGAAGGCGATCGCCACCGAGGCCGAGGCGGGCGAGTAGCGGCCCACAATGGTGATCCGGGTAATCGACTCGCTCAGGTAGGGGCCAACATCGATAACGTCTGAGCTAGTGCCCAAGGGCACGCGGGTATGGCCGTCGATTTCGATATAGCCCTGGAGGGAAGCCCCGCCCGGCACGCTCACCGACAGCAGGTGAGGGTCATCGAGATAGGCGCGATCGAGGGTGATGGTATTGGTTTGGCGCTGGTACGAGTCCATCACATCCTTAGCGCTAGCCTTAGACAAAATGGTGCTGAGGGCCTGGTAGTTACCCCCAAAGGGTTGATTGCCGTTGGCTGAGGACGGCCCCACCACGGCGGTAACCGCCACCAAAACCAATAGCGCAACCCCAAGGGCCGACGGATGTTTCATGACAAGGACATCTCCAGGAAAAGGGGAAAGCCGCACCGGGGTCAGCCAAAGCCGCAAACGCTCAGCCAGGTTAGCACGGCCAAATCAGCGACCTACGACCCAATCGGCCAAAACTGATGGCCTAATGGCTGCCCCGATTGAGCCAGGCTACAGGACACCACCACGGGCCAGTAGGTTCCCTCCCCAGGGAGATGTTATCGCCGCAGACGTTCGGCGGGGTTATACACATCGACCTGAACGCTGACGGGCACCGCTACGGTCGGCCCAGCCGTGGCCCCCGCCCCCCGGCCCGATCGCCCAGAGCCTTGCAACTGGTGGCGACTCTGGCGAGTCTGGCGCACCTCGCCCGTACCCCCCACCTGAATTTGGCGGCTGGTGCTGACGCTGGTGTTGCCCACGCAGGGGTCTGCGGCGTCAATGGCGACATCGTTGACCTGTTCGGCGGGCTGGCGGCCCCCGTGAATGGCGGCCTGAATCGCCACATCGGCCACCACGCACTGGGCCGAGGCCCCAGGGGCAAACGAACCTAGGGCTCCGGCACAGAGGAGCCCCAGAAGGTACTGAGGTTTGATCATAGTTAGAGCAGGGTAGTTACAGCAGGATAAACGGTCTGAAACGTAGCCTCAGGCTATTGGCACACCCGAGTGGTGCTGCGGTTTTCGCTGTAGACCACGTTGCCGCCTGGGGTAGACCGGGTGGCGTGGGAGCTGTGCGATCGCGCAGTGCAGCCCGGCGCAAAGCTAGCCCTGGGCAGCAGTCGGGTTGAGTCGGCCTGGGGGGCGATCGTCGGGCGCACCAGGTTAAGGGGCTGGTCGGCCAGGGTGCGAATGTAGACCTGGCCCTGGTTGCCCACCTGGAGCTGCACCCGGTCGGTGTTAATAGACACCGAACTGGCGATCGCGGCAGGGGCAAGGCTGGCTAGGGCGATCGCCCCCACCAGACCCACCTTCAGGGTTGAAATCATCATGGTTGTCTCCTTGCAATGGCAAGAGGGTGAGGGTAGGGTCATCGCCCAGCCCAGCGCTAGGCCCAGCGACGACCCCTAGGCGGTTTCCCGTGGGGGGTTACTTGCGGATGTCGATGCGGGCACCGCCACGACCATGTCCCCGACCACGGTTTTCGGGGCGGCTTTCGCGAATGATGTTGACCTGGTTGCTTTCCTGATACGCGGCGTTGTCGTCACCGACGACGGTACCGGTCTGGTAGATATCTTGCACAATGCCGGTGCTCTCTACCCGACGACCAGCCGGGCCACGGGTTTCGATGCGGTTAATCTGCTGGCTGCGCTGAACCGTCGCGTTGCCGTCTCCTTGGATATAGATATCTTGGGTGCCCTGCTGCACGACGGCGGTGTCGGCGCTAGCGGGCATCGCTACAAAACCTAGAGCGGCGAAACCCAGTAGACCCAGAGTAGACATGTG
>JBARVK010000408.1:0-10171 GCA_049646225.1 Nodosilinea sp. | reverse complement strand
GATTCAAGGGCTAGGGAGAGCCGCAGCGAGAGTCGCTCTAGCTCAATGGCCGTCTGTTTGTGGCCGGTAATATCGTAGTTAATGCCGACCATCTCGATGGGTTCCCCGGTGGGGGTACGTCGAACCGTAGCCGCCGAGCGAATCCAGCGGAGTTCACCATCGTGGCGGCGGCAGCGAAACTCCAGATCAAACCTGGTGTCTTCATTCAGAGCATTTTGCGCTTTATCAATCACAGTCGGTAAATCATCGGGATGCACACAGCTGATCCAGGCCTGGTAGGCATCTAGATTTGTTTGGCTGGAAAAGCCGTAGATCTCGTACATGCGCTGATCCCAGGTTAGGCCCTGATTCAGATTCCATGTCCAGGTGCCAATGCCTCCCGATTCAAGTGCCAGGGAGAGGCGTAGCGACAGGCTTTGCATCTCAGCCTCGTACTGCTTGCGCTCGCTAATATCCTGCACGGTGCCGGTCAGGTGGGTCAGCTGGCCGAGCTCATCGAAGACGGCTTCGCCCTTAACGTGAATGTGGCCGGGGCTGCCGTCGGCCCGCACGATCTGAAATTCGTCGTCGTAGGGCTGGTGGGTCGCCATTGTGGCCTCGACGACTTGACGATGCCGCGCCTGGTCATCGGGGTGAAAGTAGCTTTGCAGCATCTCAAAGCTGGGTGGTTCGGCGCCAACGGTGAGCCCAAAAATGCGATAGACCTGCTCAGACCAGACGATGTGCTGGGTCGCCAGCTCAAACTCCCAACTGCCCAGATGGCCAATGCGCTGGGCAGATTGCAGATGGACTTTACTATCTCTCAGCTGCGCTTCGGTGTGCTTGAGTCGAGTGATATCGACGTGGCAACCCACCATGCGTACGGGCTGACCGGCTGAATTCCAGTCAATGACCTGACCCGCGCAGATCACCCACACAATGGAGCCATTTTTGTGGCGATAGCGCACTTCGGTGTAGTAGGGCACCTGGCCATGACTTTGAATGTGGCGATTTAGGTTGTCTAGGGCCGTGGGTAAATCGTCTGGGTAAATAAGAGTTTGCCAGGTGTCGGGGTGGTCAGGCAATTCGTGGTCAGTATAGCCAAACATGGCCTTGAGGCCAGCACTCATGTAGGCAGTATTGGCGACAAAGTCAATATCCCAATACCCTGCCAGAATCGAGTCAAAGGTAGTTTCGAGCAGCGATAGCTCGTGGCGCAGCTGCTGGGTTTGCTGACGGCTGGCGGCGGCGGCCTTGCGATCGCTGATATCGGTAATGTAAATGGTGACACCGTTGGCATCGGGGTAAATGCGGTTTTCAAGCCAGCGATTGAAGTGTAGGTAAAACTGTTCGGCATAGACAGGCTGCTGCTGGGCGATCGCCCGCTGAAACGCGTCATAAAACGATTGCCCAACGGTGTCAGGAAAAGCACGCCAAATCGGCTGACCTAGCCACTCAGACGGGTCGTGACCAATCATCTGGGCGGCCCGATGGTTAATGTAGGTAAAACAACCGTCGCGATCAAGGGCAATGATGCCGTCGTTGATGCGTTCCAGAATGCTGATGAGCTGATCGCGGCTGGCGTTGGTCTCTTCCTCGGCCTGCTGAGCCTTGGTCAATGGCTCTAGAGGTGGGGTGGGCGTCCGCAGCGGACGGTGCGGCTGGCTCAGCCGTTCCCAGAGGTCGGCGGGGGTAAACTCGGCCTTAAAAAAGTAGTCGGCGGCTCCTAGCTTCATCGCCTCCAGAGCGGCACGCTCCTGTCCTGGCTCCACCAGTAAGACTACCGGCAGCGGGCGCTGGGCACAGCTGTCGCCCAGGGTAGCCAAAAACGCAAGCCCACGGCCCTCGTCCCAGGCGAAGTCAATGATGATCCAGTCGGGCGATTCGTGATGGCAAAGATGCAGGGCCTGAGCCAGCGTAGCGGCGGCCAGCGTTCGGCAGTCTGACGGCAGGGCCATCTGGGTCAGGCCTTCGCCCGACTGATCCAGGAGCAGCAGCACCGTTGGCATGGCTGGCAAACCGTCTGAGTTAACCTGCGGCAGGGGAGGAAGTAAAGCATCGCCCACTGTCTGGTTTTGAACCTGAGGCTGAGACGAAAACGGGGCCATAAATAGCGCTGTAAGAAAACGGGGCCGTAGAGCAGGCGGTGTCAACCCTGGGTACCTGGCTAACCCCATCACGACAGACGTAGCCGCCTACCCCTTAGCCTAACCCTGAGGATCCGGGCTGTCCCAAAGTGGTTATATAAATTACCGCTTCATCGGGCGGAATACCCAAAACCTCGTTGACCTGGTCATCGTAGAAGCCGCCGATGCCGCTCACCCCCAGCCCCAGTCGCACGGCGGCCAGGTTGAGCCGCTGCCCCAAATGCCCGGCATCGAGGTGCAGGTAACGGTAGACGCGATCGCCGTAGGCGGCCACCGCCCCAGCCAAATCGGCGGTGTGAAACACCACGGCGGCGGCATCACGGCCCAGCTCCTGGCCCAGGCACAGGTAGTGCAGCTCGCGGCGAAAAGTCTTGAAGCGCACCTGGCGCAGTTCTTCGCTGCGGGGGGCGTAGTAGTAGCAGCCGTCGTCGAGCCCCTCAATGCCACAGGCCACCACAAAGGTGTGCACCAGGCTGCGATCGCCGTAGTCAGGGTCGGCGTCTAAGCCTTGATCGCGGTAGTGGTGGGGCTGGTAGGTAAAGTCTAAAAGCTGCCTGAGCAACGCCAGCGAAATCGGCCCGCCGCTAAACCGCCGCGTCGATCGCCGCTTGAACAGGGTGGTTTCGAGCTGCTCCAGATGCGACCCCCAGGCGATCGGCGCACTGGCCGTGGGCACGCGCAGGCCAAAGGGCAGATTGTACTTATCTTCAAGGGTGTCAGTCGGCTGGGGGGTGTCGCCCGTTGGCCGCATCGCCCAGAGCGGGGCATCGGCGGCGGCGGCGATCGCCGTCACCTGATGAAAGTAGCGCAGCAGCTCGCCATCGGGCACCGCCGAAAACTCAGTTTGGGGCGGCGTGGCAAAGGCCACCTGGGCGCAGGGCAAATTTTGCTCCACCGTCAGCAGGTCGGCCAAAGGCAGCACCGCCAGCGCCCCCTCCTCAGCTGGGTCGACGTAGAGCAGGTCGGCCAGGGCGCGATCGGCAAAGCTGGCAATCAGGTGGGGGCGGTAGTCAACCACGGCGCTAGCCAACTCCAGATTGCCCAACAGATGGCCTACATCTAGGCAAATGCGGCGATAGGCCCGGTCTTGGTAGCGCCAGGCCGACCGATAAAACACCCCCGTTACCACCATCGCCAAATGGGTTGACTCCAGCGCCGGGTGCCAAAAACAAGCCTGCTGCAACCCCTGCCACACGTGGTCTTCCCAGTAGCGCCAGAGGCTGTGGCTGCGCACCTGATAGTTATACAGCCCCGCTGGCAGTAGCCGAGTGCCGCGCGAAATAATGTAAATCTCAGCCGGGTACAGCCCCCCCGCCGATGGCGCCGATCGCAGATAGAAGGTCTGCCCCGTTACGGTGGGAAACTTGGCCGTCAGCCCGTAGGCGTTGATCAGCAGCCGCGACAGTCGCATCCAGTCAGCCACATCGTCGGCCTGATCACCCTGACCTTCCTCCAGGTAGGGCTTGAGGTCAACCTCAGCACCTACCCGGTAGGTTTTAAAGGTCACGGGCTGGCGGCTGTAGTCGAGGGGGCGAGCCTGGGCAGCCAGGGTATCGGGGTCGTACTTAGTACGGCTGTGGTAGTGCTGGGCAATGGAAACCAGAGCGTCGGGCATGGCCGAAAGAAAGGAATAGCAAGGAGCGCAGGCCGCACCGGGCAAGTTGATTCAGTCTAGTTTAAGCGATCGGCAGAGTAGTCAACGTCTCCCCAGGAGATGAGTTGTGCGTCAAGTCAGTCTTCTGGGTATACCAATACCCTGAACGGCAGCGGTTCCCCCTTACCCACGGCGGAAAAAACCTGAAGACATCGTTAACCCTTCGTTATTGCAAAACGTGAACGATTACAGTGGCAGCGGATATTTAATTGAGCACAAATACTCAGGCTTGCAGCCTGACTTCGACAACGAAATGGATCGACTTACAAAAGAGTCCTTGCTAACGGCATATCACAACGGTCAGCGATGTTTCTCACCGCACAACTTGAGCGGCATTGAGTTATTTGACATCGATTTGCGCCAGATTGATTTACAGGGCAGTTGTCTAGACGAATGCTACATTCCCTACGGCAATCTCAGCGGGGCCAAGCTCGTCGGGGCCAGCCTGGTCAAGGCCCATTTGGGCAATGTCAACCTCTACGGGGCCAATCTGGAGCAGGCCATACTCACCGGGGCCGACCTGGGCCGTGCCGACTTGCGAGGAGCCCGATTGGCGGGGGCCAACCTGGGCGGGGCCAACCTCAGCGGAGCCGATTTGCGGGGGGCAACGCTGCACCGGGCCAGTCTAGAGCGGGCCAACCTAAGCGGGGCCAAGCTAGAGGGGGCCGACCTCAGCGAGGCCGACCTCAGCCGCTGCAACTTGTTTCGGGCCACGGCCGTGAATCTTGACCAGAGCCGCTGCGATCGCACCACTATCTTGCCCAGTGGCCACACCTATGGTCGCTAAAGGGGCATTAGGGACCGGCTACTTTAGGGCATGAATGTTGGCACCCGCTGCCCTTACCCCCTGAAGTATCAGGTATCCTAGGCATATTCCATTAGGACAGTCCTGATGAGGCAGCCCATGCGTTCCCTGGCCGATGTTCCCCGCCCCCTGTTGTTGCTGGCGCTGATGTGGATCAGCGGTGGGGTCGTAGTTTGGCCTGGGTTCTCAGCGCGCGCCGCGGCGCAAGTCAGCTCAGATTGGTCTGCCCCAGCCGCCGCCGATGAACCGATACAGCTGGCCCAGGCCACCACGGCGGCGGAGCTAGAGCGCTTGAGCCGCGAAGCCGATCTGGCCTTTCGCCGCGCCACTACGCTGTTTTTTGTCATGCTAGGCACCCTGCTGCTGCTGCTGGGCCTGGGGGTCGTTATGCTATGGCTGATGCGGCGATCGGTGATTCAAGAAGTCTCGGTGGTGGTGCGCAACCAGATCAACGACATCACCGATCTCGAAACCAAGATTCAAACCGCCACCCGCGACCTCGACTACATTCTGACCCAGGCTAAGGAACGGGCCACCGAACTCAACAGCCGCACCGATCGCTTTCAAGAAGAGGCCGTCACCAAAAAGCAGGTGCTCAACCGCCTGGTAGACGACCTGGCCGAATTCAAGGCCCGCACCATCAACGACTGGCAATCGACCCTGAGCGATTTGCAGGTCAAGCTGGAGAGCACCGAGGCCAACTTTGTCGGCCACCTGACCGGGCTGCGGGCCACCGCCGATGACGAAATCACCACCCTGCGCAAAGACACCCAGCTGCAGCGCGACGTGGTATTTCGCACCCTGGAAGAAAACCAGACCAGTTTTTTGCGCGACGTCAACCGCCTGCGCAGTGATGTAGAGGTGCACCAGGATGCGGTGCTGCAAAAGATCGGCAATGCCGAAACCAGCTTCGCCGACCAAATGGGCACCATGACCCAGGCCATGCAGGAGGAGCGCGATCGCGTTGTGGTCGCCCTGGCCGATCTGCGCCAGCAGCTCACCACCCAGGCCAGTGACCAGGTCGATCGTCAAACCGCCGCCATCGGCGAAGCCCTCGATGCCCTGCGCCAGAGCAGCCTCAGCCGCTTGCAGACCCAGACCGACGAGATTGGCCGACAGCTGGGCGATTTGCAGGTCAGCGCCCTGGGCGAGCGCGACCTGGCCCTGCAAACGATTCAGCGCTCCATCGACGAGTTTACCCAGCGCTTTGCCAACCTGCGCACCGAGGTCGATGGCCAGCGCAGCCGCATTTTAGCTGACCTGCGCCGCCAGGCCGACGAGTTTTTGGCCCAGTTTGGCGGCCTCAAAATTGACATTGAAAATCGGCAGAATATGCTGCTAGGCGACCTGCGCCAGGCCGCCGATGAGGCTCTGGAGCGCTTTACCGCCACCCGCACCGAGGTCGATGCTCGTCAGCAAAACACCCTCGACGACTTTCAGCGCGCTGCTCAGGATTTGCAACGCCAGCTGGGCCAGATGGCCAGCGAAGCCGAAATTCAGCGATCGACCCTGCTGGCCGATATCGATGCCACTGCCAGCGCCTTTCGCCAGCAGGTGCGGGTGCTACAGGAAGGCGCGGGCGAACAGCAGATTCAGATCATCGACGGGCTGCGGGCCATGGAGGCAGCCTTTACCGAACAGCTGAACCAGGTGCGGGGGAGCATCTTTACGAAGCGCGATCGCGTCCTCGACAAAATTGACAGCTTCGACGCCCGCCTCAGCGAAGACCTAGCCAGCCTGGGCACCACCACCGCCGAGCGCGAGGCCGCCGCTCGCACCCAGCTCGACGGGCTGATGGCCGACATGACCGAGCGCTTTGCCCGACTCGAAGCCGACATAGAAGCTGGGCGCGAAGTCTCCCTGGGCCGACTGGAAGATTTGCAGCAAGGCTATCGGGTGCGGCTAGAGGCGATCGCCGCCGAGGCCCAGCACCAAAAAGACGACATTATGCGCCGCCTGGGCGAGGTGTCCCCCCAGTACCTGGCCGACTCGTTTATGAGCGATGCTAGGCAGCAGTTTGAGACCATCACCGATAAGATCGCCCGGCTGGAGACCAACCGACCCCAGCTGTTTCTCACCGCCGATGAGTACATCGCCCGAGGCGATCGCTACCTAACTGAGGGCGACTACGCCCTGGCGGTGGCCGAGTATGACAAAGCCCTCGATATTCAGCCCGTCAACACCCAGGTGTGGCTTAACCGGGCTCAGGCTCAGCAGGAGTTAGAGCAGCTCGAAGGGGCGATCGGCTCCCTCGACCACGCCCTGGAGCTAGAGCCAAAGCACACCGGGGCGCTGATGCAGAAAGGCCTGATTCTGCGCGAGCTGCGCCGCCACGAAGAGGCCCTGAGCGTATTTGACCGACTCACCGAAGTCACTCCCAACGACGCCAAGGCCTGGCTCAACCGGGGTATGGTGCTGAGCCGCCTGAAGCGCCGTGAAGACGCCATTACGGCCTTCGACAAGGCGCTGGAGATCCACCCCGAGTACCACGAGGCCTGGGTGAATCGGGGCGTATCCTACGGCATTTTGCAGCAGCACGAGGAGGCCTTTAACTCCTTTGATAAGGCGGTCGAATACCAGGCCAACGATGCGATCGCCTGGCTCAATCGGGGGCTCTCGCTGCTCGAGCTAGAGCGCTACGACGACGCCCTGGTCAGCTTTGACAAGGCCACCCGGTTCAACCCCGACGCCCCCAAAGCCTGGGACAACCGGGGCCTGGCCCTGGTCAAGCTAGGCCGCGACAACGATGCGATCACAAGCTTCGATCGCGCCATTGCCATTGACCCCGACTATCCCAAGGCCCACTACAACAAAGCCCTCTGCTACGCCCTCCAGCGCCAGTTCGACAACGCCATGGAAGCGCTGCAGCAGGCCGTACGTCTCGACCCCGACTACCGCGAAGAGGCTCGTACGGAGCCTGCCTTTGACGAACTGTGGAGCGACAACTGGTTCCGCGAGCTGGTGGAAAAATAGGTCTGTGGACAGCTCAGTCCAATGACTACAGAGATTCTGGCTCTTTGCCGGAGACCACCGGGGCAATCGTGCTGAGTTTGAGGTCAGGATGGTCGACCTCAGTCTGCTGACAATTCCACTCGTTGCGAAATAGCAGGACCGGACGATCCCAGCTGTCTTTCACCGTGACGGTATTAAACAGGCGGCCCGCCTTTTCGAGCGCTGCCCAGCCGCCATCGACCCAGCGTGCCACCGAGTAGGGCAGGGCTTCGAGACGAGTGTCAACGCCGTACTCGTTTTGCAGGCGGTACTGTACCACCTCTAGCTGTAGCTGACCGACAGCGGCGAGGATAGGATCGCGCTTTGACTCATCGGCGGAAAACATGATTTGAACGGCACCCTCTTCCCGCAGCTCGGAGACACCCTTTTGGAACTGCTTGTACTTAGAGGGGTTGGGGTTCTTCAGGTAGGCAAAAATCTCGGGAGAAAAGCAGGGGATGCCATCGTACTCCAGCCGCTTGCCCTGGTAGATGGTGTCGCCGATCGCAAACACCCCTGGGTTGTTGAGGCCAATCACATCGCCTGGATAGGCTTCTTCTAGCGATTCGCGGCCTTGACCAAACAGCTTTTGGGGGTGCGATAACCGCACCGATTTGCCGCTGCGGGCGTGGCTGACCACCATATCTTTCTCAAACTTGCCGGAGCACACGCGGACAAAAGCGATGCGGTCCCTGTGTTTGGGGTCCATATTCGCCTGGAGCTTAAACACAAACCCCGAAAAGTCTTCGTGAGTGGGCGCAATCTCGCCCAGGGTGCTGCTGCGCGGGGCAGGCTTAAGAGCATAGTCAAGGAACGCGTCTAGAAACAGCTGCACGCCAAAGTTGGTCATGGCGCTACCGAAGAAAACTGGCGTCTGCTGTCCGGCGTGGACGGCCTCTAGATCGAGCGCTGGCCCCACCTCTTCGATCACCTCTATCTCTTCTTTGAACTGGTAATAAAGATCTTGGTCGAGCAAGTCTTCGATGCGGGGGTCGCCGATATCAATCACCGTGTTCTTGGCCGCTTTTTTACCGTGGATGCTGCGCTCGAACAGGTGAATCTGCTGGTGGCGGCGGTCATAGACGCCCTTGAAGCGATCGCCCATGCCAATCGGCCAGTTGACTGCATAGGTTTGTAGCCCCAGCCGCTGCTCGATTTCATCCAGCAATTCCAAGGGCTCCCGCGCTGGACGGTCCATTTTGTTGAAGAAGGTGAAGATGGGCAGCGATCGCATTCGGCACACTTCAAACAGCTTCAGGGTTTGAGGCTCTAGACCCTTAGCCGCGTCTTCGAGCATCACCGCGTTGTCGGCAGCGGCCAGGGTCCGGTAGGTGTCTTCGCTAAAGTCTTGGTGACCGGGGGTATCCAGCAGGTTCATGGTGTAGCCCCGATAGGCAAACTGGAGCACCGTTGAGGTGATTGAGATCCCCCGCTGCTGCTCTAGTTCCATCCAGTCTGAGGTAGCGCTGCGCTGGGCCCGCTTGGCCTTCACCGCCCCCGCTTCTTGAATCGCGCCTCCATACAGCAACAGCTTCTCAGTTAGCGTCGTTTTACCGGCGTCGGGGTGAGAAATGATGGCAAAGTTACGCCGTTGCTCTACCGCATCGGCGATCGAAGCGGTGGTAGCGGCGGTAGAAATGGCGGCGTCTGTCATGGACCAGGGGTTCTCGTAAAATTGGCGCTCCTTGCTATTCTATTGTAGATGTAGAGGCTGGCCCCAGCGACGCGAAACCAGCCTGGCAAGGGATGCCCTTGATGAAATGCTAAAGCTGAACAGCTGCTGGGGGATGGCTGGCGTACGGGTCAGACTATCTAATACCAAAGCCTGCTTGGCTACCGCCGATACCCCTGGGCAAATGCCATTCGCCCCTACGGTTTGGCCTTATGGGAGTCGGGGTTGTGCGACTCGGATTTGGCATGAGTTTTATACTGCTGCCCCTGGCTAAAAGGGCTGGAGGATCATCGCGGGTGCAGCCCAGCTGTGCAACCCTCACCTAAAGTCCCTCTCCCCAAGGGAAGAAGGACTTTAGAACCTGGCTCCCCTTCTCCATTGGGGAAAAGAAGTTGGGGGATCAGGGAGAGCAATTTGCAAACGTGAATGCATTCGAACATCGCAAGTTACTTCACCCACCTGAACCCCGCTGTAGGGTCTAAGTCGAGCGAGATTTAGCGATCGCTGACTGGGTCAGCAATGTACTTGAAGTCTGGTTCAGAGTTCCACGGGCCGCGCTCGTCTTTACCATCACCATTGGTAGAAAGATTGTAGTAGAGCTCTACCGTGTCGTCGGGCTGAACATTGCCGAACATCGGATCGGTGAGTTTGCCCATGGCATCAAGGGCTTTCATAAACATTTTGGTGTGGGAGATTTCCCGAGTTAGCAGGTGGGTCAGCGTTTTTTTGGTGCCTTCATCGGTAGCTAGCTTGATGAGTGACTCATAGGTTTGACGAGCACCAGCCTCGGCGGCAATATTGGCCCGCAGATCTCTCACCACATCGCCCCCTTCGTTCAGGTAGCTAGCCGTCCAGTTGTTGCCCTGGCTATCTAGAAAGTGAGGCCCCATACCGCGCACAGCAAAAAGTGTGCTGTTATAAGC
>JBARVK010000407.1:0-2080 GCA_049646225.1 Nodosilinea sp. | reverse complement strand
AACCTGTAGCGCAGTATGGCAAGGCAAAAAGGTCAGAGTTTACCGTTAGAAACGGTTGAGACTTTGACCACCAAAAGCTTTTTATTTCAGGGTCTGGGGGATGAAGCCCCATTGCGGGACCTTGACTCCGCTGCCCTGGTGGTCGAAAAGCTCTACTCGAATCGGCCCGTGTATACGGCCTTTCGTCCGCAGATTTGGCTGGAGTACCTGTACGTGGTGACCGACGGTGGCCCTGTGATTATGCGCAGTACCCCCCTCGATCGGGTGATTGCCATGACCTACCCCGGCGGCTGCTTTGGCATGCGTACGCTGCCGGTAGGGTTTGGCCCTGGGGTGCGCGCCTTCCCCAGTCTGGTGGAGGCCTACAAAACCACCGACGTGATTAAAGTGCCGGTGCAAACGGTGCAGGCCCTCTATACCGACAATGAAATCTTTCGCCAGCGCTATATGCTGCTGTTTGAGCTGCGCGAAAAGTTTCAGTACCACCTGCTCAACTGCAGTACCTACCCACCCCAGGCGGTGGCGGCACTGCTGCGGGCGCTGATCTACCAGGAGCGCAGCCTAGAAAGCCTCGCCGTTGAAGACAATGCCAAGAACGATGGCCAAACCTACTGCTTCGATCTGCCCGTTGACCTGATTGCCCGTGCCTGTCAGCTTAACCACCGCACCGTTGAGCAGGTGCTCAAGGGGTTGACCAAGGCGGGCTATATCCAGACCAACAAAACGCCAGAATCGACCAATGACCAGGTGCAGGTGGTTGACCCAGAGGGGCTCAAAGAGGTGTACGGTGCCACCCGCGATAAGGTGTCGTGGTGGCCGCTGAAGTAGGGTGCCGCCGATGCAGATTAGACCGGGTGAGCTGGCCGACAGTGAGGCGATCGCCGCTCTGCTCACCGACCTAGGCTACCCCACCGCTGCCGCCCTGGTCGCAGCTAACCTGCGGCGTCAGCTAGTTCACCCTGACGCCGCTCTGCTGGTCGCCGTTGAGAATAAGGCTGTAATTGGCTTGACGGCGCTGAACTTTATCCCTCAGCTAGCGCTGGCGGGTGACTTTTGCCGCATCAGCTATTTTTGTGTGGCACCAGAGGCCAGAGGTCGAGGCGTAGGGGCCGCCCTGGAAGACGCTGCCTGTGAATTGGCTCAGGCGCGGGGATGCGATCGCATGGAAGTGCACTGCCACAGCCGCCGCGAGCGGGCTCATCAGTTTTACTATCGGCAGGGCTACACCGAATCGCCCAAGTACCTACAAAAAACTCTAGGGACAAAAACTTCTTGAAAAACTAACCCGTGTACAGGGTTGTCCAGCTTTCAGCTTTGCTGTGGATAGCCGTGCACACGGGTGCTGAAATCAGCAATTAGTTCTAATGCTTAGAAAGCATCTTTGATGTTGTCAACGGCACGCTCAACCGCGTTCATCGATTTTTCTGCCGCTCGCTCAGTCCGATCGGCGTCTTCCGATGCTCTTTGCTCAACGCGGTTCCGATCGCGCTTGGCTTTGCCCTCGACAAAGCTTCCTTCGTCGTCAGCCTGATCGACTTTATCGGCATTTTGACGAGCAGCACTCTTAACGCTGTCTTCAGCACTCCGAATGATGTTTTTAGAACCCTGCTTGACGTCTTCGGCAGCACCTTTAACCTGGTCACCGGCATCTGCCGCCGCAATTAAGGTTCCAGCTGGGGCAGCCAGGGCTGAGGTATTGGCAAAGAATGCACCCTGCCAAACAAACGCGATCGCCGATAGAAGCAGAACGGTTCTAGCCATCCACGTACCCATCGCCGAAATCCGTTCTGAAAAGTGGCTCGATTTCATAATACTCAATCTCCGTAAGCGTTAGCTTTATAGGTTTAATCGATTGGACTTTACAATTGAACCATTCTAAAGACAGAACTTCCCCTGCCTGATAGGGCTCAAAGGTAGTTACTTAGATAGAGCTTAGATAACTCGACGAGCTAGCGATCGCTACTAGCCGACATTCCGCAGGTTGACAGGGGTTAATTAAGGAGATAGTAGCGGCAAGCGGGAAAGCCCATAAGGCGAATGATTTTGCTGCGTTCTTCAGAGAGGTTGCTGACCTGCTGGA
>JBARVK010000406.1:0-3243 GCA_049646225.1 Nodosilinea sp. | reverse complement strand
GACCATCCCGATCGCCCCTGCACCACCGCCGATTACCTGGCCCTGCTGAGTCAGCTGATCGACAGGTTCCCGGCTCCGCCAGTGGTGGTTGCTTCTTCGCTGAGCGCTGCCATGCTGGTGCGGGTTGCCATTGACCACCCCGATCGCCTGCGGGGGCTGGTGCTAGTGGCCCCGGCGGGGCTAGCTGACTTCGGTCAAGACCCGAGCGGTTCGGTGGTTAACCAGCTGGTGAAACTGCCGGTAGTTGATCAAATTCTCTACCGGGGGGCGATCGCAACTAGTGAGGGCATTCGGTTATTTTTGGCCCAGCGCCAGTTTGCCGATCCCAGCAAAATTACTGACGAGATGGTGGCAGCCTACCTTAAATCAGCCCAGCAGCCCAATGCCGATGTGGCCGCTCTGGCCTTCGTGCGGGGCGACCTGAGCTTTGATCTAGCCCCCTATGTGTCGCAGTTGATCACCCCCACCACCATGCTCTGGGGCGAAATGGCCCAGTTCACCTCTGTAGACATTGGCCACCGTCTAGCTGCGCTCAACCCTGCCACCATTCACCGCTTTGTAGGAATACCTGGCGTAGGGCTAACGCCTCAGCTGGAGCAGCCTGGGGTAACCATTGGGCTCATTCAGCAATGCCTGAGCGACCTGGTTCCGTAGGGCGTGTCACCCATTCTGGCTGCAATCCTGATCCCATCAGTATTGCCACACCCGGCCCAAAACACAGGCTAGGGGCTGTAACCGTAGATTCAGGGGCTATCAGCCGTTAATTGATGACAGCCCCTAGGGCTACTCCAAATCTTTGAAACCTGCTCCGGTGAGGAAACGACCTTCGGTGTCGATAAAGCCCCAGCTGTCATCAACCTGCACCCGCGCCCGGCCCTCAGAAAATGGCCCGGCGTTGCTGTACTGGGGTTTTACCACCCACGCTCCAGCCACGTTGATATAGCCATAGCGCCCGTCCTGCTGAACAGCAGCTAACCCCTCCGAGAAGTCAGCTGCGTAGGCAAACTGAGGCGCAATAGCCACCTCGCCAGCGCGGTCAATATAGCCCCACTGGCTTTCTATAAGCACAGCGGCCAGCCCCTCTGAGAAATCTGAGGCAAAGGACAAGGTCGACTCAATCACCATTGCCCCAGTCGTATCAATAAAGCCAAAATTGCGGCCTTGGCGCACCCGCGCCAGCCCCTCTGAAAAGCTAAAGGCCCCGTCGTAGCTGGGGTCAATAACCATAGTACCGTTGAGGTCAATATAGCCGTAGAGCCTGTCTAACCGGGCCACCGCCATCGATTCAGAAAAGCTCCAGGCATCCTTCAACGTTAGCGGTATCGCCAGGCGACCGTTGGCGTCGGTGTAGCCGTAGGTTTCTCCTAGCTTGACCAGGGCGCGACCGTTGACAAATGATTCAGCCAGGTCAAACTGGGGCTCAATGACCCACTCCCTATCGGGATTGATATAGCCGTATTTAGTGCCCCCCTGCACAGCCGCTAGCCCCTCAGAAAACGACTTAGCCTGGCGAAACTGCACAGGTATAGCCAGTTCTCCATATCGATCTAGGTAGCCAAAGTAGTCCCCTGCTTGGGCCACCGCTAGCCCTTCAGCATAGTCTGCGGCGACAGAAATACTGTTGTCAGCGACTCGAATAGTGAGCCTGCCATCGCGGTCGATATAGCCCAGGCGTGACTTGAAACTTACCAAAGCTACTCCTTCGGCAAAATCTGACACTCGATCAAAACGTAGGGGAGTAGTCATGGCGCTGGCCAGGGCGACGGGTTGAGGGTTTATGAACTGTAGCATTGTGGTGGCCTGCCGCGAGGGCCAGTCGAATACTTCAGAACCAAGGGCACAGGCCGCTACCGTCAGCAGTCCTAATCCCATTAAGCTCCCTCGCTGCCAGCGCCAGAATCCGTGCGATCGCGCCATAGCTCCCCCTTAGCTTGCCAATTCTCAGGGGCAATACTGCTGAGCTGCCGTTCCCCCTTGCTGACACCATGACAGACCTTTTTGCCGTCGTGGATAAATTTCAAGAAAAGCTAAGGTGACTAAGCCAGAAACTACCGAATAGCGGGCCATCTGCGGACTATCCGGGTAGAACCATTAACCAGTCCTATCAATCGCCTAGATTTAGGGATAGCTGCGGCGGGTGTAGCTCGTAGTAAAGCACCTGTAGATCGCGGCGGCGATACATATGGCGATTGCCACGCCGCGAGGTGCGCCGCTCGCAGCCTAGGGCATCGAGCCTTTGCCTCAGCTCAGCACGGGGATGGCCAAAAGCTTTGGCGGCCTCTCGCAGGGGCACCCACTGCTCGTCAAACTGCTGCCGCAAAGCCTCGTCAGAGGTATTGGCCAGCCGCTCTAGCAGCAGATTGGCTAGCAACCAGCAGGCCTTGGTGTCGGCCATCGCTCGGTGCGATCGCCCCACATCAAAGCCAAAATGCCGCACCAGCTGAGGCAAACTGCGGGAGGGCAAGTCGGCCAGCAGCAGCCGCGACAAAATCACGGTGCAAAACTGTAGGGGTTCAGGTCGCTGAAACCCCTGCCCCAGCCGCTGGTACTCAGCCTGAATAAAACTGTAGTCAAAAGCCAGGTTGTGACCAGTCAGCACCCCCTGATCGAGGGGCGATCGCAGCGCCTGCCATACCGTTTCAGCCGCCGTTCCCTGTTCAACCATGGCTGTGGTAATGCCCGTTAGCCGAGTAATAGTGGTCGGTACCCGCACGAGAGCGTTGACTAAAAAGGTCGCCTCGTAGGTAATCCCGGCCTCCAGTGACCCCTGTACCACTGCAATTTCAATCACCCTGGCCTCAGGGGGACGAGACCCCGTGGTCTCTACGTCTACCACCGTCAGCAGTGCTTTGGGCAACTGGCGATAGTAGGCCAACAGCTGGTCTGTAAAGAGCGCAGATTGAGCAATGCCGCCCACCGACACGGGAACCATAGTGCTACCACCGCAAGGATCCCTCCTAAGGTGCCACATTTTGCGGCCTGTGCCACCGCTTTAACCCGCAAAAAACAGCGCTGGTAGCCGGGATCGCTACCGACGTCATGAAGATGGTGTTGCCCCTGGTCTCGCTTAAATCGTCTCGCTTAAATCCGACGAGACGCGGTGTCGTCGGAGACGACCTTGCGCTGAAGACGGTCAAAACGTTCCTTGACCACCAGCCACAGAAAAGGGAAATCGTCTAGCAGGTAGCGCTTCCACAGCCGCTTGGGCTCGGTGCTAAGGCGGTAAAGCCACTCCAGCCCCAG
>JBARVK010000405.1:0-17589 GCA_049646225.1 Nodosilinea sp. | reverse complement strand
CTTCTGTATCAGCAGGGATTGAGTCGGCCAAGCGCGTCAACGGCGGTGAAGTGCTCTCTACCCACATCATTGCCCGTCCCCACGAAAACCTTGAGTTTGTTCTACCCATTCGCTACACCGAAGCGGTAGAGCAGTTTAGAACCTAGGGTTTGTCCTTCGTGAAGGGTTCAAATTCATCAGTGTGAACGGTATTTGATCTGCCCCGGTACGCCTAGACTGTAAGCGGCAGGTTGAGTTCGGCATTCAGTTAAACGTCCCTATCTCTGTACAAAAAGGATATAAAAAGATGGCAATTGCTGTTGGCATGGTTGAAACGTTGGGCTTTCCCGCTGTGGTAGAAGCGGCTGACGCGATGGTAAAAGCCGCTCGGGTTACTCTGGTGGGCTACGAAAAAATTGGCAGCGGACGCGTTACCGTAATCATTCGCGGCGATGTGTCTGAAGTCCAAGCTTCGGTCGCAGCTGGCATCGAGAATGTCAAGCGGGTGAATGGCGGTCAAGTGCTGTCTACCCACATCATTGCTCGCCCCCACGAAAACCTCGAGTTTGTGCTGCCTATTCGCTACACCGAAGCGGTTGAGCAATTTAGAGAGAGCGTCAGCGGTATCCGCCCCTACGGCAGATAGATTGTTATGCTCTTGGCTAAGGTTCGCGGCACCGTTGTCAGTACATGCAAAGAGCCCAGCTTGAGCGGCGTGAAGTTTTTGCTGGTGCAGCTGATTAGCGAAACGGGCGACTTGCTGCCCGATTACACCGTTGCCGCCGATGTGGTGGGGGCGGGTCCTGGCGAATGGGTCTTAATTTCCCAGGGCAGCGGGGCTCGCCAGCACCGTGGTTACGAAAATCGACCTGTAGATGCAGCCGTCATTGCGATTGTCGACACCGTCAGTCTCGATAGCGGCAATCTCTACAATAAGCGGGACGATTTCAGCTAACCCCATTCAGAGCGTTTTCTGAACGTCTTTAGCATCACGGGCTGGGATATATCTATTTCGGATCGATTGGCTCCCCGGCTTCCTCGCACTGGCGATAGTTGCCACGCTGATGCTGCAGTCTACTTAGGGCATTACCTAGATTGATCTTAGGGCGTTCCAGATTCGGTTAATCAGACTGGCGGCTCATGGGACTAACGCTTTGGTTACTTTGGTCGGCGCCTAAACGTCCGATCGCTCACGGGTTCTTTTGGAGGATGTGTAGCAATGGCGATCCGCACACCAGCGGCATCTCCGACCCAAACGGCACCGCCATCTCAGGTTCACCCTCTGGCCCAGGTGCACGGGCAGGTGATGGTAGCCCCGGGGGCTATGCTAGCTGCCGGGGTTACGGTACAGGCCGACCCCGGGGCTACGGTGAGGTTGGGCTCGGCCTGCGTTTTGCAGGAAGGAGCAACAATCTATGGCCGAACCCAGGGGCGAGTGCTGGGCGACGATCGCGCGCCCTACGCAGCTTGGGTAGGCGATCGCGCCTTTTTGACTTACAAAGTCCTGGTACAAAGCCCGGTTTATGTGGGTTCCGACTGCTTCATTGGCTTCCGCTCGACGCTCTACAACGCTCGCTTGGGGGCTGGCTGCGTCGTCATGATGCATGCCCTGGTGCAGGATGTGGCCGTGCCGCCGGGTAAACTGGTGCCTTCGGGGGCCGTGATTACTCAACAGCACCAGGCCGACAGTTTGCCCGATGTCAGTGCTGCCGATCGGGCTTTAGTTAACGAGCTTTCACAAACCCTGGGGTTTACGACCCCGACCGAATGGCGTGAGCCGACTGGCTCCGCTTCCTACCACCGCACAGCAGACTCAAACGAACGTGATGGATTTGGCACTATGACTTCTCAACTGCTACCCCCCGACGTTGTCCAACGGGCTCGTCAATACCTGGCCCAGGGCCTCAACATTGGTACCGAGCACGCCGACTCTCGTCGCTACCGTAGTGGCGTTTGGCAAACTTGTAGCCCTATTCAATCACCGCGAGAGTCAGAGGTGTTCGCGGCCCTAGAAGACTGCCTGAGAGAGCACTCGGGTGAGTATGTGCGTATGTTTGGCATCGATCCTAGAGCTAAGCAGCGCATCGCCCCTGTCACCATTCAGCGAGCCGACGGCAAGGGCGTATCTGTCAGTGGCAACGTAGCCACAGCCGCATCAGCCCACACACCAGCCAATAACAGTGGCTATCGGCCAGCTTCCTCGGTTGCCAGCGGCCCCCTCTCCGCGGAAGTGGTCAACCAGGTGCGCCAGTATCTCAGCCAGGGCTACCGGATTGGGGCTGAGCACGCCGATACCCGACGCTACAAAAGTAATGTATGGCAAACCTGCATGCCGATTGAATCGTCTCGCGAAGGCGAGGTGTTTGCAGCTTTGGAGCGTTGTCTAGCCGAGCATAACGGTGAATACGTGCGGCTCTTTGGGATTGACCCAAAAGCCAAGCGCCGAGTGGCACCCGTGACGATTCAACGCCCCGATGGCAGTGCTCCAGCCGTTAGCCCTGGTTCACTATCTAGCCCATCGGTAAATCCGCCCAACTACAGCACGTCTCCGAGTTTTGGCTCCTCCCCAGGCTATGGTGGCGCTGGGTCGGTTTCTGGAGATGCGGCTCAACAAGTACGGCAGTGGCTAAGCCAGGGCTACAGCATTGGGGCTGAGCATGCCGATATTCGTCGCTATAGCAGCAACGTATGGCAGACCTGCACTCCCATTACCAGCAACCGGGAGAGTGACGTTATGGCGTCCCTCCAAACCTGTGTGGCTGAACATCCCAACGAGTACGTGCGTGTTTTTGGTATCGATCCTAAAGCCAAGCGCCGGATGACCCCGATTACCCTTCAGCGCCCGGGTAGTCAAGTGCCATACCAGCATTCTCCAACCCCGGCAGCACCTGTATCCAATGGCTTCAACCCCTCTGGCGGCAACGGGTCGGCTCCGATGGGCGGGCTTTCTCAGGACGTGGTGCAGCAGGTACAGCAGCTGGTAAACCAGGGTTGTCGGCTCAGCCTGGAGCACGCCGACGCGCGCCGCTACCGCAGCGGTGCCTGGCAAACCGGGGGCTCCCTGGGCGGCAGTCGGGTTTCCGATGTTCTGTCTGCGCTAGAGTCGCAGCTTCGCCAACATTCAGGGGAATATGTGCGCCTGATCGGCATCGACCCGAAAGTCAAAAAACGAGTGCTCGAATCTACGATTCAGCGCCCTTAATCTACTCCTGACGCAAAGACTTTGACCGTGGCACTATCCGCCCAGGCCAATTACTCGCCCGCCGCCAGCCATATCCAGGGGAATGTGGATATGGCTTCAGGGGTAGCCATGGCTCCAGGGGTTTTGCTGGGGGCGGCTCCGGGCTGCCGTTTAGTCATTTCTGCCGGGGTCTGCTTAGGGGCCGATGCCGTAGTTCAGGCCAGTCAGGGAGATTTGGTGCTCGAGCCTGGGGTAAGCCTGGGTAGCGGTGTGCTGGTCGTCGGCCATGGCTCCATTGGTCAGCACACCTGTGTAGGGGCCAATAGCACTATCATCAATCCTGACCTAGGGGCCTCTCAAGTGATTGCTCCAGGCTCTCTATTGGGCGACCCGAGTCAATCAGGCCCTGGCCTGGGGGTACAGCAGAGCTCTAACGCTGGATCTGGCGATCGCGCAGGTCAAGCTGTTAGCCGTTCTCCCTATGGGGGCAATCATGGGAACGGCAGTGGCTTAAACGGTTCATCGGTCTACGGCAAAGCCCAGGTGAATCGGCTGCTGACAACGCTATTTCCCCATCGTCAGGCTCTGAATGGCGCTACCCCAGAAGACAAGCCGTAGAATGGAGAGGCAGACACCCCTGTGCAGAGGCACCCTATGCAAACCGATGGCAAACTAGCCTCGCCCCTCGACCTCAAGTCGGGTGCGCCCAAGCGACTAACCCTGGCCAC
The DNA here is from genome assembly GCA_049646225.1 of Nodosilinea sp. Lineage (GTDB taxonomy): Bacteria > Cyanobacteriota > Cyanobacteriia > Phormidesmidales > Phormidesmidaceae > Nodosilinea. Next base: position 13,701 of record JBARVK010000405.1, on the reverse strand, counting down.
GCCTGCCCCCCGGCCCACCGAAGCTCAGCGGCGCGACAAGTATCGCGGGGCGGCCCTGGGTATGGTGTCGACGGAGAGTTTTCCAGCGGTGGTTGGTACTGCCGACGCCATGCTTAAGGCTGCCGACGTGCTGCTGGTGGGCTACGAGAAAACTGGTGGCGGCCACTGCACCGCTATTGTGCGAGGGGGCGTTGCCGATGTGCGGATGGCGGTAGAAGCCGGGGTTGAAACCGCCCAAGAATTTGGCCAGTTTGTATCGTCTACGCTGATTCCCCGTCCGTTGCCCAACCTGGAAGCGGTGCTTCCCATCTGCGCCCGCTGGGACGAACTCCGCAGTACGGCGGGGGGCAAACTGGGGAGTCAGGCTATTGGCCTACTCGAAACGCGAGGCTTCCCGGCCATGGTGGGGGCGGCTGACGCCATGACTAAATCTGCCGACGTGCAGCTGATGTCCCACGAGGCGATCGGCGAAGGGCTCTGCACTATCTTGATTCGGGGGTCGCTACCCAATGTGGCGATCGCGATCGAAGCCGGTATGCACGAAGCCGAGCGCATCGGCGAACTCCACGCCGTGATGGTAATTCCTCGACCGCTGGATGACCTGGTTGAATCGCTGCCGGTGATGGAACAGGAGCAGGAGCAGCCTGAGCCGCTGCGGATACCGCTCAACCTGGAGACTAAGCAGGAGGAAGTTGAGGCTGAGCCGGTGCTCATCGAAGCCGCTGCGGAAGACGCTGAGCCTATTGCCCTAGAGCTAACAGTAGAACAGCCGGAACTAGCCGACGAAGAGCTTTAGGCAATCCAAGACCGGATTAAATCGTAGAGTTTACTGCTCACAGGCATGGTTTACCACAATGCCTGTGACGATCGCCCGCTAGACCATTGCTGATTACTATCAGCGACAGTAATCTCCCAACCTGGGTCTGATGCTTCAGCCGCGAGGGCATAGGCCTCTTCCAGTTCCCGTTCGCGCAGTAGCTCTAACGCTTTTTCAATCACCTGCGATCGCGACTTAGGGCGTGGCTGTGCCTGTAGTCTTCCACAAACCTCAGCAGGGGCTGCGGCACTGAAATCGATAGCTTAGCAACCTGCATAAGAAAACTAGTAGGAAGGATGATCGCACTGATAGTGTAGATTGATCGTCCCACGGCTCCAGAACGCCTCGTTCATCTCAGATTTACCAGGCTCCAGTCCTTGACCTGCTGCCACACCTGATCGACTAAATCTTTTGCATCGGCGTCGAACCACTGCACCGTGGCCCGGTTACGAAACCAGGTGCGCTGACGCTTGGCAAACTGGCGGGTGTGGAGCCCGATATTGTCCACGGCAGCGGAGAGAGAGCAGTCGCCCTGGAGATGTTGCAGGATTTCGGCGTAGCCCAGGGTTTGCAGCAGCGGTAGATCAGGGCCATATTTCTGGACTAGGTCAGTGACCTCCTCAACTAGCCCCGCTTCGATCATTCCCTGGGTGCGCTGGGCAATGCGGCGATCTAGCGCTGGGATATTGGAGTCTAACCCAAGGTACAGCACCGGATAGCAGGGGGGCGCTTCCCCCTGCAGGGCCGACATCGGTTGGCCGGTAACGTAGTAAACCTCCAGGGCACGCACGGTGCGAACTGGATCATTGGGGTGAATGCGCTGGGCCGCCTGGGGGTCGAGGCTCTGGAGCAGAGCGTAGCAGTGGGGTTGGCCTAGTGCGTCAAGCTGCCGCCGCAGGGCGGGCTGAGGGGCCACAGGGGGAATCCGCAGCCCTTTCACAATTGCATCTATATAGAGACCCGTACCACCTACCAGCAAGGGCAGGGTTTCGTCCCGATGCAGCTGATGGATCAGCGCCTGGGCCTGACTCTGGTACTGAGCCAAGGTTAGAGTTGCTGTCGGATCGCAAATATCAATTAAGTAGTGGGGCACCTGGACCTGCTCAAACTTGGCAGGTTTTGCGGTGCCAATATCAAACTCTCGGTATACTTGTCGGGAATCGGCGCTGAGAATGACGCCGTTAAGCCGCTGAGCCAGGGCGATCGCCAGCGATGATTTGCCTGTGGCCGTAGCGCCACCGATCACCAGCAAAAATGGTACAACTGAACTATGCCTAGAGCCTGTTTCGGGTGTTAGTTCTAGTTGAGAAAATTTTGGTAGTTGCATCCCTAGTTCATTCTTCGCCTGAAGCCGCTCTAAAACCCGCTGTAGCTGCTTTGTGCTATAATTTACAGGTATTTTAGTCTGTCGGGTAGTCGGGCGGCCTTAGGCCCAATTTTGGAGCGTACAACATGACAACCAACTACGGTGCTGAGCAGATTCAGGTGCTGGAGGGGCTAGAGCCGGTTCGTAAGCGCCCCGGCATGTACATTGGCAGCACTGGGCCACGCGGACTCCATCACCTAGTGTACGAGGTTGTTGACAACTCTGTAGATGAAGCCCTGGCCGGCTACTGCGATCGCATTGATATATCCCTCAACGCCGATGGGTCGGTTTCCGTAACCGACAACGGTCGCGGCATTCCCACTGACATTCACCCCCGCACCGGCAAGTCGGCCTTAGAAACGGTCATGACCGTGCTCCACGCCGGAGGCAAATTTGGCGGCGGTGGCTACAAGGTGTCTGGCGGCCTGCACGGCGTCGGTATCTCGGTGGTCAACGCTCTCTCAGAGTGGGTTGAGGTCACCGTGTGGCGCGAGGGTAAAGCACACAAGCAGCGCTTCGAGCGAGGCGTACCCATCGGCGAATTGGCGGTAGAGAAAATTGCTGAAAAGCGTCAGGGCACCTCGGTCACCTTTTTGCCCGACACCGAAATTTTTCACAACGGCACTGAGTTCGACTATGACACCTTATGCGGGCGGCTGCGCGAGCTAGCCTATCTCAACGCGGGCATTCAGGTGATCTTCACCGACTACCGCCTGGATGTGATTAAGTCTGACCAGCCCAAGGTGTCAACCTACCACTACGCGGGCGGTATCATTGAGTACGTACAGTACATCAACACCGATAAGCAACCCATCCACGACGAGATTATTCACATCTCCTCCGAGCGCGACGGGGTGCAGGTAGAGGCGGCGCTACAGTGGTGTATTGACGCCTACTCCGATAACCTGCTGGGCTTTGCCAACAACATTCGCACCATCGACGGCGGCACCCACCTGGAGGGGCTCAAGGCGGTGCTCACCCGCACCCTCAACACCGTCAGCCGCAAGCGCAACAAGCGCAAAGACGCCGACTCAAACCTGGCTGGCGAAAACATCCGCGAGGGACTGACGGCCATTATCTCGGTGAAGGTGCCCGACCCTGAGTTTGAGGGGCAAACCAAAACCAAGCTAGGCAACACTGAGGTACGGGGCATTGTTGATTCTCTCGTCGGCGAGGCCCTAACCGAGTACCTCGACTTTCATCCCAACGTGGCCGACGCCATTCTAGAGAAAGCGATTCAAGCCTTTAACGCCGCCGAGGCGGCACGGCGAGCACGGGAACTGGTACGCCGCAAGTCGGTGCTAGAGTCGTCTACTCTGCCCGGCAAGCTAGCCGACTGCAGCAGCCGCGACCCCAGCGAGTCAGAGATCTTTATTGTGGAAGGGGATTCAGCCGGTGGCAGCGCCAAACAGGGCCGCGATCGCCGCTTCCAAGCCATTCTCCCCCTGCGGGGCAAGATTCTCAACATTGAGAAAACCGAAGACTCTAAGATCTACAAAAACACCGAGATTCAGGCGCTGATCACGGCCCTGGGCCTGGGTATTCGCGGCGAAGAGTTTAATTCATCGCAGCTGCGCTATCACCGCATCTGCCTGATGACCGACGCCGACGTCGATGGGGCCCACATTCGCACCCTGCTGCTGACCTTCTTTTACCGCTACCAGCGTGACCTGGTCGAGCAGGGCTATATCTACATCGCCTGCCCGCCCCTCTACAAGGTCGAGCGGGGCCGCAACCACTGGTACTGCTACAACGAGCGTGAGCTGCAAAACCTGATTACCAACGAGTTTCCGGCCAATGCCAACTACACGGTGCAGCGGTTTAAGGGTCTGGGCGAAATGATGCCACAGCAGCTGTGGGAAACCACCATGGACCCCACCACCCGCACGATGAAGCGGGTCGAGATCGAAGACGCTGCCGAGGCCGATCGCATTTTTACAATTCTGATGGGCGATCGCGTCGCCCCCCGTCGCGAGTTCATCGAGACCTACGGCCCCCGCATGAAGATGGAAGACCTCGATATCTAGCGACGTTGGTCCAGAAGACGCTACGGGCCGCTGGTCAAGAATCCTTTTAAAAGCAAAAGATGGGGTGAGCTATTTACTCACCCCATTCTTGTTGTTATCTCTTAAACCTAAAACATCAGTTCAATGTGCGCGGTCGTCTCAATGCTCTACGTTGGAATACTCATCCAAAGTTTGCAGGCGGTAGGGCCTTAACACTAAGGTGACCAGGCGAAGCTAGGTCACCTTAGTGTTGCTAATCAGCAGATGCTGTAACAGGGTCTAGCCTTCGCCAGAGCCAGCCAGCTTCACCTTCTTAGCCAGACCAATCTTTTCTAAAAAGCGAATGGTCATCCAGGTCATGTCAACTTCCCACCATTTAAGGCCGTGACGAGCTGAATACTGGTAGGCGTGGTGGTTGTTGTGCCAGCCTTCGCCGTAGGTGAGCACAGCCACCCACCAGCAGTTGGTCGATTTGTCATCGGTTTCGTGACTGCGGTAGCCAAACTTATGGGTGGCGCTGTTGACTAACCAGGTGCAGTGGTAAACCGCCACCAGTCGCACAAAGATTCCCCAGAGTACAAAGGGCCAGCCGCCCAGGGCGTAGAGCACAACTCCCAAACCGACTTGAAGCAGCAGAAAATACTTTTCACAGAACAAATAGAACGGGTCGTCTTTGATGTCGCGGATGAAGCGGTCGACATCATGCCGCGCCGGCACGTCACGCAGCATCCAACCCATGTGGCTCCACCAAAAGCCCTTGTTGGAGTCATGGTGATCGAGGTTCTGGTCAGAGTAGGCATGGTGGTGGCGGTGTAGCCCAACCCACATGATGGGGCCGTGCTGGCAGGCCAGGGTACCGCAAAAAACGAAGAAATACTCCAGCCACTTGGGCACTGTAAAGCTGCGGTGGGAAACCAGGCGGTGCCAGCCCAGGGTGATGCCCAGGCAGCCGGTAAACCAGTGCAGCAAAAGCGCTACACCGATCGCAGCCCAGGAAAAATTGCTGGGCAAAAAAGCCAAAGCCGCAATACTGTGGACGGCGATCATAAACAGGAGAGTGACCCAGTCTCGGGACAAACGCTCGGTACTATTTAAAGCAGTCATGCAAAAGTCTCTGAATTTTGGACAGGCGCCTGAACAACAACTTTGAACAAGATTTTTGCTCAAGCAGAGTAAATCTAGGAGAGAATAATTACCCCTGTTTCATAACGAAAAAATTTAACCATTGCAACAATAAACCCGAATATGCCGCCAGATGTCATCCTTCTTCCGATTTTTTATGGAATTGACGCCCAGGTCAAGCGAAACCTAGAGCGAGTCCTCGCAGCGTTTCGGCGGCACCGGGTCGGTAGCCACCACTTTAGTAGTGTATCGGGCTACGGTCATGACGACCTAGGGCGAGATACCTTCGATCGCGTATTTGCCGACGTCATGGGCGCAGAGGCGGCTCTGGCGCGATCGCAGTTTGTATCAGGCACCCACGCGATCGCCTGTGCTCTGTACGGCGTCCTGCGCCCCGGCGATGAAATGCTGGCGGTTGCGGGCACCCCCTATGACACCCTAGAAGAAGTGATTGGTTTACGGAGCGCAGGCCAGGGATCGCTAGCCGAGTTTGGGGTGTCCTATCGAGAGGTACCGTTGACCACCGCCAACACCATTGACTGGGAAGCCCTGGCCAGTGCCGTCGGGCCCAAGACCCGACTGGCGCACATCCAGCGCTCCTGTGGCTATAGCTGGCGCTCAACCCTCACCATAGCCGAAATCGAAAAAATCGTAGGCATCCTCAAGGGACAAAATCCTCACCTTGTTTGTTTTGTCGATAACTGCTACGGCGAATTTTTAGAAGACCGTGAGCCTAACGCCGTCGGGGCTGATTTAATCGCTGGGTCGCTGATCAAAAACCCCGGCGGCACCATTGCCCCCACCGGCGGTTATGTCGCCGGTCGAGCTGACCTGGTAGCCGCCGCCGCCTGCCGCCTGACCGCCCCCGGCATTGGTGCCAGCGGCGGCTCTAGCCTCAACCAAAATCGGCTGCTCTACCAGGGACTGTTTTTGGCTCCGCAAATGGTGGGCGAGGCGATGAAGGGCAACTATCTGCTGGCCGCCACCTTCGAGGAGCTGGGCTACCCCGTCAACCCCGTTCCCAGTGCCCCACGCGATGTGATCCAAGCCATTCGCCTGGGCTCGCCCGAGAAACTGATCGCCTTCTGTAAGGCCGTACAGCGCCATTCACCCATTGATGCCTACGTAGACCCGATTCCGGCGGCCATGCCCGGCTACGACAGCGAACTGGTGATGGCAGGCGGTACGTTTATCGACGGCAGCACCTCAGAGCTGTCTGCCGATGGCCCCCTGCGGGAACCCTACATCGTTTACTGCCAGGGCGGCACCCACTGGACCCATATGGCCCTGGCGATAGAGGCTGCCGTTGAGGCGATCGGACCGCAGTAGTCCCTTTAAAAAAACAATACCTAAGGAATATGGGCATCCATCTTCCTTAGGTACTGCTCAAACTAATCGATTACAGAGGGTGAACCCTAGCTGTGGCCGCCGCTAACCAGGGTGGTCAAAATGGGCATATTGGCCGCCAGCAGGTAAGCAAAGGTAACGCCACCAATACCACCAATTAAAAAGCCGCCAGCAAACTCGCTCCAGCCCTCATTGGTTTCGAGGGTGGCGGGAGGCGTAAAGGGGGTAGTGGTTTTAGTTACAGCGGTATTAACCCCTGCACCCGAGTAAATTGACAGACATGCAGTCAAAATTACAATCAAGGCTGCGGCGCTGAGCAGCCCGGCTAGGCCAGGAATTTCAGAATCGCGCAGGGGGCCCAGCAGGGCAAAGGGGCCATAGAGAAAGTAGCCGTGGGCCATACCAATTTCCAGACCGCGCCGCTGGGGCGACAGCCCCTGTCGGTAGGCCGGTAGGTTGCCAATAAAGGCTTTAGAAAATCCAGAGGAATTAATCGGCGTTTCTAGGTTGCCGATTTGTGGATCCCCAGCGGGCTGAATAGCTTCTGTCATAGGGGGGTTTCTCCAACTCAAAAAAGTCACAGCAAATGAAAAGACGGTTTCTAGATGTTGTTCAATCCCCAAAAACCATCTTCAAAACAGGCTTAAAGCGTCCTCAACACGTCCTGGACAGGATGGTGGATGAGGTTTTCACCCTAGGGGTGAAGCAGCAAATCGGGGAAGAAACGATTGAACTCAATCAAGATACCGGCGGTAATCACCATCCACACCGTAGCGAGTACCGGTGCAGACGACAGATACCGAAGCAGGTTGTTGTCCATAGTCTAATTAGTTCTCCAGAAGCGTAATACCGGGCGTGAGCGAATGAAATACCTAGCGAGGAGACACGGTGATCTCGTCATCTTTGGCAAACATGGCCCCGCTGGCGATGTCTTTAAAAGCTGCCAAAGGCCAAGCAAACCCAGTCAGAGAGCACTTAATAGCCAGGGGCACATCAATGATGATCTCTTTGTCTTCGGGGTTTTTCTGACCACGCACTGCGATCACATAGGCCCGACCGACCCAGCCAATCCAGCCCGCGATGTACAGAAACAGCAGGCTAGGAATCAAAAACTCCCCAGCGTGGGCCAAGTCACCATCTACCACCAGATGGGGTAGGCCGTCGTTGCCGCACAGCAGCGTGGAGCTACCGTAAAAGTCAAACCGAGCCTTTGCCGATGGGGTTTTGGCATTGGCAGCCCGCTTTAGAAATGCCTCATTTTGCCCACAGGGGGTTAGCCCTGCTACGTCGTCGCCAGCCAGGCCAGCGGAGGCCGGGGGGGCGAACCCGAACCAGAGAAACACTACAAGCGCTACAGCAAAAAACCGTCGCATAAACTGTTCCTTTTAATTACCTAAGAAACTAGGGCGATTTGAACGTAAAGTTAAGTTTTTTGAACTAAAATTCACCCAACTTGGTCGCCATAATACCCCGCAGCCGAACCGCCGTAAAGCTAAGATCGGTGGGGTGTTTACATCTCTACAAATTACGACGTAGCTCACTTTCATCTTTATCGTGGCAACTATCCAATGGCGACAATCCTGGCTCTCGAAACTAGCTGTGACGAAACAGCCGTGGCCGTAGTGCGCGATCGCACTATTTTGAGCACTGTTGTCGCGTCCCAAATCGATATTCACCAGCCCTACGGCGGCATTGTGCCCGAGGTGGCCTCGCGGTCCCATGTGGCGACCCTGGGCGATAGCCTAAGCGCGGCCCTAGACCAGGCTGGGCTAGGCTGGGCCGACATCGACGCGGTAGCGGCCACCTGCTCACCGGGACTGGTGGGGGCCCTACTGGTGGGGCTCACCGCTGGCAAAACCCTGGCCATGGTGCACCAAAAGCCTTTTTTGGGCGTGCACCATCTGGAGGGCCATATCTACGCCAACTATCTGGCCAGCCCCGATCTTCAGCCTCCCTACCTGTGCCTGCTGGTGTCGGGGGGGCACACCAGCCTCATCTACGTCAAAGATTGTGGTCAGTACCAAACCCTAGGGCAAACCCGCGACGATGCGGCGGGGGAGGCCTTTGACAAGGTGGCTCGACTGCTGGGGTTGGGCTATCCCGGCGGCCCAGCGATCGATAGGCTGGCCCAGGTCGGTAATCCCAAAGCCTTTCCCCTGCCCGAGGGCAATATTTCGCTGCCGGGTGGGGGCTTCCACCCCTACGACTCCAGCTTTAGCGGGCTCAAAACAGCGGTGCTGCGGCTGGTCGAAAAACTCAGAGCCGATGGGGTAGACCCGCTGCCTGTGGCTGACTTGGCCGCTAGCTTTCAGGCTACCGTAGCCCGCAGCCTGACTCGGCGGGTGGTGGCCTGTGCCCAAGCCTACGGGTTGACTACCGTAGCGGTGGGGGGTGGGGTCGCGGCCAATAGCGGTTTGCGCCAGCAACTCCAGCAGGCCGCTGAGGCCCACGGCCTGCGGGTGATCTTTCCACCCCTCAGCCTGTGTACCGACAATGCCGCGATGATTGGCTGCGCCGCCGCCGACCACCTCAACCACGGCCACCGATCTAGTTTGGAGCTAGGGGCGCAGTCACGGCTCGATTTAGCCCGAGTTATGGAACTCTACGGCCCTAACTCAGGCGGCTCACCTGAAGGTCTTAGCGCTACACTGAGGGAGTAACAGCGTGTTCTGTTGGTAAGGCCGCTCTGTGGTAAGAGCTTAATTTCATTATTTCTGTTTCTGGATAGGGTCTATGGTTCAACTCCACCCACTACGGCGCTGGCGTCCGGCGGCGGGGCTGGGCAGCCTTGCTTTAGGGGCGCTGCTGGCGTTTGGATGTAGCCCCAACTCAACTAATGTCAGCAGCAGCGATCGTTACGAAGCCCAGCTAGCTCAGCATTTGACCACTACGGGTGGCATCATGTACGGGGCCTACTGGTGCCCCCACTGCGCTGACCAAAAGGCTATGTTTCAGGCGGCGGCTGACCAGCTGCCCTACGTGGAATGTGCCGCTGATGGCGAAAATGCCCAACCCGATCTCTGTCGGCAGAAGGGCATTGAGGGCTATCCCACGTGGGAAATCGACGGTCAGTTTTACCCAGGGGTGCAGTCGCTGGATCAACTGGCTGAGCTGTCGGGTTTCTCAGCTCCCCCGTAGTGTTGTTTAAGCGGTTTGGCGATTGGGGTAGCCCACCGCTACCGGTCAATCGCTGGCTCACGTTTGGTTTAGCTCTTTAGTTCTCTACCCATTAATCTACAGCCGTTGCATAACTCTAGCCCCCATCCCCACCCTCACCTGCACGAGGTCGACGTCACGACCGATAGCCCCGTTCATCCCCACGTGCACGATCCGGAGTCGCTGCGGCGTATCGTCAATCGCCTAGCCCGGATCGAGGGCCACATTCGCGGCATCAAAACCATGGTGCAGGAGAGTCGCCCCTGTCCCGATGTGCTGGTGCAGGTAGCCGCAGTGCGAGGAGCGCTCGATCGCGTTGCCCGCATCATTCTCGACGAGCACCTGACCGAATGCATTGGCCGCGCTGCCGAAGACGGCAACATTGAAGCAGAAATCGCTGAGCTAAAGGCGGCGCTGGATCGCTTTCTGCCCTAATTTTTTAGGTCTAGGTTGCGGGTCTGTGGAGTTGTCTGAACGATGATTCCACAGACCTTGAACCGCGCATCATAAACCCCCTACGCCGGTATAAAGCGTTCGTGCTCGCGCAGCAGGCGACGCTCAAACTGGCGCACCCACTGGCTAAAGCGATCGCTCTCCTGGGCAGTGGCAAATGTTAGCGGCTGGCGCAGCAGCAGGGCAACATATTCTTCTTTAGTGCGCACCACCACGGCGGTTTGCTGCTCTAGCTCAATGCAGATGTGGGAAAAGCCCTCTAGCTTCAGAGACGACATCAGCAGCGACTTGAGCCCTAGGGACTGAAACACTAGCTGTACCCAGCTGGTGCTTTCGTTGTCAGCAGTAACAAAATACTGCTGGGGCAGACCGCTGAAATCGAAAATGGCCACCCCAATAATGGTTTCCACCATGGCGTCTTGGGCGGAGAGTGCAGCGGCGGGCTGCGACGGTACCGGTGCCTTAGCCGTAGTCATAGACCTATGCGAATAACACAGAATGCTGAACCCAACAGGTCGGTGAAAGCCGAACTGTCAAAAAACTCCAGCAGACCTAGCATACCCATCTCAACCATCGAAATTATGGTTATAGCCGTCGCGACTGGAGGATATGCCCTGGACCTGGCCTACCAGATCAAGATCGCTAGTGGTAGCGAAAATCAGCCGCCTGACAATCAGTTTTTGGAGAAGTCTGTAGTTGCCCTGGTATCGCAGTTAGGGTAGATACCGCGATTGCTAGCTTAAGCTAAGGTGGTAACTCGGCTGAGTTTTTAAATCCACTGTCGCTTATGAACATCGCTACGCTGCGAGCCAGGAGGCTAGTTTACAAATCAGTAATTGTCTGTTTGGGTAGCGGGTTGTTAGGTGATTGGGGAACAGCCAAGGCTTTTGCTGAGCCGACAATGAATACGCCTCAGCTACAGCCAACTCAGCAGGCAGAGGCTAGTCTACCCGTGTTGCCAGAGCCTATCCTGATTCGTCCGACGGTAGTAGTATCGCCTACAACGGCGGTAACGGCTCCGCGAGAAGCAGATCTTTTGCCCGAGGTTGCAGAACAACCGGTGCATCTGCGGCTGAGCTTGAGCGATCGCCGGGTGTATGTTCACAGAGGCCGTGCGATCGAGGCGAGCTTCCCGGTGGCTATTGGTAGACCGGGGTGGGAAACCCCTACCGGAGAGTTTGAGGTATTTTCGCAGATCAGTCAGCCGGGGTGGACCAATCCTTTTACCAACGAAGTCATGCCGCCTGGTGCAGACAATCCGCTAGGCGATCGCTGGATTGGGTTTTGGAGCGACGGCAACAACGTCATCGGCTTTCACGGCACCCCCAACCGTGATTCTGTCGGCAGAGCCGCGTCCCATGGCTGTGTGCGTATGTACAACGAAGATATTCGTCAGCTGTTTGACATGGTAAAGCTAGGAACCCAGGTCATTGTTGAGCTGTAGCGGTTTCTGTCATTGGCCGCATACCTCACTGAGCTGAGCTAAAGACTCTATACAAGCTTCGGGTCCAAAAGTCTTCTCACTCTTTTGAAGGAGTGCCAGAGGGCTTTTTTATATCAAAAGATATACATCCACAAGGACAGTCTGTTCGTTATGTATGTAGAGTCTACCGTAAGAAATTTTGCGATGACATCTGTACGACCGTTGATAACTGCGAATGATTTCCAGGAGATGCCCGTATGAAGCAACAGAGATTACTATCTGCATCGGCCTCGCGCCGAGGTCTAATGAAATGGGGGCTTTTGGGCTTTGGAGGGATGATGATTGCGGCTCTTCCCAAGGCAGTAAGTGCCCAGTCTAGTGGCCGCACGCTTACCTTTGATGCCGATGACGTGGGTATTCTCAACTTTGCCCTACTGCTAGAAGAGCTTGAGGCCGCATTTTATGCCGCTGTGGTTGACTCTGACCAAATTTCTGACGCCACAGAATTGGAATATATGCAAGTTTTAGGCGCTCAAGAAGCCGCTCATGTCACATTTTTGCGGAGCGTTTTGGGCGATCAGGTTCTGTTTGAAACAGCCGATCTCAGCTTCAATGCTTCTGGTTTAAATGCTGTTTTAAGCGATCGCGACACCATTCTCAATACAGCAGTCGCTTTAGAAGATGTAGGCGTTCATGCTTACAACGGGGCTGGGCCTAGCCTGACTAACCCCACCTACCTGCTGGCCGCAGGCTCAATTGTTTCCGTTGAAGCCCGTCACGCTGGCGGTGTACGAGCGCTGCTTGGCAGACCCACAACCGAGCCCGATAGCGATCGACTGGTGAGTAACGACGATTTGGTCGCTAGTCTCAATCCATTTACAGGCCAGGCTTACGACGAACTGTACAGTCCTAAACAGATTGTGGACATCGTCGCTTCCCTCGGTATTCTGAACAATTCCATTAATGGCGCGCTCGTTGCATAAGGAGACCCTCTGTGAAAACACGTTTAAATTCAATTTCCCAACCAATCAAGCAGACTTTACTGCCTCTAGTAAATGGGTTTGCAGCCTTGTGTAATCAGATGCAGCGCCTAGGACAGACGGTAGCCCTCACCCTGCCGCTGGCTATGCTGTTATTCTTTTGTGTTGGCCCAACGGCTGCAGCCCAAGCCCAAGAAACGGTTTTGACTCCTCGACAGGTGACTGAATATGCCCTCACCCTAGAGAAACTGGAGGCCGATTTTTACCGCCGAGCGGTCGCGGCGGCTCAAAACGGTGGCTTGTCTGGGGTTCCCCAAGCGGCAAAAGATATTATTGTTTCCTACGGTCAAGACGAAGCTCAGCACGTCGCCGATCTATCGGCTGTTCTGCCTTCGCTAGGCGGTGATCCCGATGCTGTTGTGATTCCGGCCAACCCCAATTATGCGGCTATTCTGGGCCGTGACCCGTTTGCTAATCCAGCCGACTTTTTGCTGGCGGGTCAGTACGTCGAAGATCTAGGAGTTGCTGCCTACAAAGGACAGGTACAAAATTTGTTGGCTGCAGGCGAAGCTGGTAAAACCGTGCTGGCCGCTGCGCTAGAGATTCACAGTGTAGAGGCTCGCCATGCGGCCGGTGTCAGGTATCTTCGCCAGACTCTGCTGGGGGCTGATGTTAGACCCTGGATTGCAGACAATGCCAGCAGCCGCGAAGTTATTTACAACGAAAATCGGATGGGTTCACCGATTCCCTTTAGCTCTGCTGCTTTCGACGGGTATGCGACTCAGAGTGAAGTGTTGGCCCTCGTCGGCCCGATTTTGACGGAAGCGCCTAAACCTAACCAACCTAGGCCTCAAACGCCAACCAATCAGAGCGGATCTACAGAAAACAACGCTCCTCGGGCTCTGTGGTAAGCCCAATTTTCGTGGGTATCCATTGAAGCTTTAGCCAGAAGCATTGACAAACTTCTGCTTTAACCCCGCAAAAGCCGCTGCAAAAAACAGCGGCTTTTGTTTGCGTCTAGGGAGTAAGAG
>JBARVK010000404.1:0-12956 GCA_049646225.1 Nodosilinea sp. | reverse complement strand
AGGCGGATGCGAGGCAGGCTATGAACATTGAGTACGACTCCGATGTTGATGCCCTTTACCTGCGGTTGGCCGAGGGTGAAATTATCGAGTCCGATTCCAGCGCTTGAGAGCTGTTAAGCCTGTAGTTAGGGGTTCCCAGAAGTCGAAGGCTGAGAAATAGCCGTAGAAGTCCCAAAAAGCCGGGGCAGCAGCAGCCCCGATCGCGCTTTGTAGTCGGCAAACTCTGGATAGCGCGATAGCGACTTATCTTTCTTGCGCATATTGGGTACAAACACCAGAGCCACAACCAGGCCCACAATGGCAAAGGGTAGCCAGTGCATCGCCAGCAGGGCAAAGGAGACGTAGATCAAGATTTCGCCCAGGTAGTTAGTGTTGCGGCAGCGGGCAAACAAGCCTTCGGTAATCAGCCCCGATTGGTACTTCAGAGTGAAATACTTTTGGGCATCGCTGACGTAGTGCAAAAAGATGCCGAGGATGTTGAGCGCGATCGCCCCAGCTACCAGCGGCAGCGGCGGCTCTACGCCTCGGCTAATCAGCAAAAAGGGTGCCACCCAGTAGAGGCCCAAAAACCCAAAGGTGACAGCTCCGCCCCCTAAAGAAATAGGCTGCTCCCACTGCTTGTCGGGATATAGGCGATCTTTTAGCAGCCACAGCAGGCCGTAGGTACCATGGAGGGCCAGGTAAACCCACGGCCCAACGCCAAAGTTTTGGTAGGCCACCATCAGGGCTGCGACGTAAAAGACCGTAGCGCCTTTGTGGAGGTTGATAGCGTGCTTTATTTTCATCGCGGTGTCCTGAAGGGCTGACATTATCGTAACGACGAACTAAAGTCGCCGCTAGGAGCGAGGCTTCAGCACCCCACCTCGGAGTCAAGGTTCTCGCAGAGCGCAGGCCCTTTGCCCCTGCCTGTTATTTCTCTAGTCGCACCACGTACCACTGCATAGCTTCGCCGGGGGATAGCTCTAGTTCGCAGGCGGTGTCGCGCAGGTGCTGGGCCTGCTCAGCCACGGTGGCAAAGCGCTGGAGGTCGCGGGGCAGGTCGAGCTGGCGATTCCGCAGCAGCTCCTCCAATTGCTCTAGCAGTTCCTCCGGGGTGAGAAATTCCTCCGCTGCGCCGGGCATCAGCACAACGAACATATCTTCTTGATACATAATGGCATCGGGCATGGGTCAAAACCTTAAGGAAACCTGGTTTGATCGTAAACGCCCTGGCCCCCTTCGCGGTGTTTGGGGTACGGTTAGTGAGTGCTGCGGCACCCCACAGCAGACACAGGGGAAGGACGTTCACATACTGTGAATTTACGTGGGTGAGCTGGCCGATCTTTTGGATCCGATGGTAGGATAATTGAGTATTCACCGAAATCCCGACCGACTTACCGGGGAATTGGTGATATTCCCGCCCACAGCTTCAGGAAAAAGACTGCTGAGCAGTATCGTTGCCTGGGGTTTTCTGTCTAGACTTCCTGCTCAAAGGATTATTTGCTTGCCGCCATGGTTCAGACTCCAGTTAAATCTACGCCTGCTTCCTCCGCCCCCAGCCCCACTCCCTCCAAGGTGGAGGTGCTGAAAGAAAATAGCCGCTTTTTGCGTGAGCCCGTAGCCAGTGAGCTGCTGCAAGATACCAACCACTTTTCTGAATCGGCGATTCAAATCCTCAAGTTTCACGGCTCCTACCAGCAAGACAACCGCGACAATCGCGCCAAGGGTCAGGAGAAGGACTATCAAATGATGCTGCGGACCCGCAACCCCGGCGGGTACCTTTCCCCAGAGCTGTATCTTACCCTCGATCGCCTGTCGGATGAGTACGGCAACGGCACCCTGCGGGCCACCACTCGCCAGGGCATTCAGCTGCACGGGGTGCTGAAGCAAAATCTCAAGGCTACCATTGGCGCGATCGTGCGCAGTTTGGGTTCTACCCTGGGAGCCTGTGGCGACCTCAACCGCAACGTAATGGCCCCGCCCGCCCCCTACACAAACCGGCCCGAGTACCGGCTCGCCCAGGAATACGCCAACAATATCGCCGACCTGCTGCGGCCCCAGACCGAGGCCTATTATGAAATTTGGCTGGATGGCGAGAAGTTTCTCTCCGCCGAAGAGCACCCCGACGTAGTGGCCGCCCGCCAGCGCAACGGCAACGGCACCATTGTCCACAACAGCGAGGAGCCGATCTACGGCACCCACTACATGCCCCGCAAGTTTAAGTGCGCGGTGACGGTGCCCGGCGACAACTCCATCGACGCCTACACCCACGATGTCACCCTGGTGGTGATCACCGATCGCGCGGGGCAGCTGAAGGGCTTCAACGTGCTGGCTGGGGGTGGCCTGGGCCGCACCCACAACAAAGAAGAAACCTTTGCCCGCACCGCCGACGAGATTGGCTACATCGACAAGGCCGATGTCTACGACCTGATGAAGGCGATCGTGGCCACTCAGCGCGACTACGGCGATCGCCACAACCGCCGCCACGCCCGCATGAAGTACCTGATCAACGACTGGGGCGTCGATCGCTTTCGCCAGCAGGTAGAGACCTACCTAGGCAAGCCGCTCAAGCCCTTCAAAAAGCTGCCCAAGTGGACCTTCTACGACTACCTGGGCTGGCATGAGCAGGGCGACGGCTACTGGTTTGTGGGCGTACCCGTCGAGAATGGCCGCATTCTCGATCGCCAGGGATTGCAGCTCAAAACCGCGCTAAAGGAAATTGTGCAGCGCTTTAACCTGCCCATGCTGATCACCCCTAATCAGAGCGTGCTGTTCTACGAGGTCAAGCCCGGCGATAAAGACGAAATTCAGTCGATTCTCACCCGCCACGGCGTGGCCAAAGAAACCGAGCTTGACCCTCTAGTGCGCTACGCCATGGCCTGCCCGGCTCTGCCCCTGTGCGGTCTGGCGGTGACCGAGAGCGAGCGGATAATGCCTACGGTGCTGGGTCGTCTGCGGGGGCTATTGACCAAGCTGGGTCTGCAAGACGAGCATTTTGTGGTGCGCATGACCGGCTGCCCCAACGGCTGCGCCCGCCCCTATATGGCCGAACTGGGCTTTGTGGGTAGCGCGCCAGAGTCGTACCAGGTGTGGCTGGGGGGCTCGCCCCACCAGACTCGGCTGGCCCGCACCTACATGGAGCGCCTGCACGATAACGATTTAGAAACCACGCTGGAACCGCTGTTTGTGTTCTTTAGAGACGGGCGCAAAAAGGGTGAGAGCTTCGGCGACTTCTGCGATCGCGTTGGGTTTGAGGCCCTGCGCCAGTTTGCCGCCACCTACAACCCCGACCAGTACACCCCCCGCCACACCAAGGAAGGGCGGCACCGGCTGAGCATCTCCCATGACCTGTTTATGACCCTACAGGCCACCGCTGACAAAGAGGGTCGGCCCATGGCCCAGGTCATGGCCGACGCCTTGGCCGTGTACCTACAACAGCCGGGACGCTAGCGTTTAGAAAAGGCCGATGCAAAAAGGGGGCTGGATCGTTTGTTCCAACCCCCTTTTTAGCGCAATTTAAACCGTTCGAAATTTTTGAACCCGCAGCCGGAGCGTTTGATGAGCTTCAAGCGATTGTTAGATGCCCGCAACGACGCCACTGGTGGTTCTGTGCTCGAGGTTAACACCTCTCTCCCCAAACCAGCCACACCGTCTCCATAGCGGCATGAGTGCGGGCTGGGGCCATCCTAAGGCGGGCCGGCGTGTCGAGGTCACTCAGAATCGCTTAGGCTGCGATCGCGTCCATCAGCTCCTCCGCCAGGTCAAAGTTGGCGGTGACCGACTGCACGTCGTCTAGATCCTCCAGGGCGTCCATCAGTTTGATCAGCAGGCGAGCCTGGTCGGGGTCGTCGACCATAACCGTGTTGCTGGGCAGCCAGCGTAACTCTGCCTGGTGGACAGTTAGCCCCTGGGATTTGAGGCTGGTGTCGAGAGTTTCCAGATCGGCGGGGGCGCAAAATAGCTCGGCAGCGGGAATATCTTCGTCGCGACGCCCCAGTACGGTGGTGAATTCGTAGGTTTCGGCTCCGGCCTCCATGGCGGCCTCTAGGAGCGTCTCTTCGTCGCCAGGGTCAATGATGGTAACGACGCCTTTTTGCTCAAACATCCAGCCCACACAGCCGGTTTCGCCCAAGTTGCCGCTGCTTTTGCTAAAGGCGGCCCGCAGGTCGGCGGCAGTGCGGTTGCGATTGTCGGTCAGCGCTTCGATCAGCACGGCGATGCCGCCGGGGCCGTAGCCTTCGTAGCGAATGGCCTCGTAGCTGTCATCGGCCCCCAGGTTGCCCGACCCCTTGGCGATCGCGCGATCGATATTGTCGTTGGGTACGCCTGCTGCCTTAGCCTTATCGATCGCGGTACGCAGCTGAAAATTGCCCGCCGGGTCACCCCCCATGCGCGCCGCCACAATAATTTCCCGCGACATTTTGGCAAAAACTTTGCCCTTCACGGCATCGACTCGGGCCTTTTGCCGCTTGATGTTGGCCCACTTGCTATGACCTGCCATACCGCCCAAACGGAGACACTGCGTAATCGATTTTATCGCCTTCGGGAGCGGTGCCATAGGGCACCCCAAAGTCTCCTAAGGCACCGCCGCCCGCAGCGCCGCGCCAATTAGCCCCACCTGGGGGTTGAGCACGATGTGAATGGGCACCCGGTCGAGCAGGGGACTGACCCGGCCCTTGTGGCTGTAGGCGTCTAGAAACGTACCGGCAATCATCAGGGTGAGGTTTTTGGCGGCAATGCCTCCGGCTACGTACAGCCCACCGTAGGGCAGCAGCTTGAGGGCCAGGTTGCCCGCCTCGGCCCCGTAGGCAGAGACAAAAATCTCCATGGCCTTTTGGCAGAGGCGATCGCGGCCCTCGGCGGCGGCTAGCGAAATTACCGCCGCGGGGTCAATGGTTTTGGTCGACAGGCCGGTCTGGCGTTCCCAGCTGAGGATGGCGTCGGCCACCTCGGCGGTTTCGGTGGCAAACTCGCGATCGAGCAAAAACTGGTAGATCGCCACAATGCCCTGACCCGACACCACCCGTTCTACCGATATGCGTGAGATCTGATGCTTGTCGAGCAGGTAGCGCAAGAGCTGAAACTCTAGCTCAGAGCGCGGCGCAAAGTCGGCGTGTCCCCCCTCGGAGGGAAACACCAGGGGCCGTCCAGCTGTAGCCAGGGCGAACCCCTGCCCCAGCCCGGTACCCGCACCGATAATCGCCACCGGGGCGTTACCGTCGGGCTCTCCTTCCTGCAGGGTGTGGATATCGTCGGGGGCGAGGCCAAACACGCCGTAGCCCACGGCCTCAAAGTCGTTGATCAGCTCGACCCGGTGCAGGTCTAGCTCGGCCTGTAGGCGATCGCCCTCTAGCGACCAGGCCAGGTTGGTGAGGCTGGAGGTGTTATTGACGACGGGGCCTGCGATCGCAAAGCAGGCCCGCTGCGGATCGTAGGCATAGCCAGCGTCCATAGCGGCCTGGTGTAAAAACTCTTTTACCATCGGCACCAGGTCGGGGTAGGCCTGGCTAGAGTAAGTGCGCTCAAACTCGGTCTTGATCAGGGGGCGGCCTGAGGGCTCAGACTCGCTGACGTTAACGAGGCGCAGAATGGTTTTGGTGCCGCCAATGTCACCGGCAAGCAAATAGGTCATAGCTGGGGCGTTCTCCTGGAGCGTGCTCAGGGGCTAACGAGGGTAGCGGGTAGCTCCTGGTTTAGCTTACCGCTGCGAAAGCCCTCTAAATCGAGGGTGACATAGGTAAAACCGTAGTCTTGCAGCGCCTTTACCAGGGCTTCAAGGTCGGTGGCGACGACAAAGTCTTTAATATTTTCTGCGGGTATTTCGATGCGGGCGGTGTCGGCCTGCGATCGCACCCTGAGCTGCCTGAGGCCCAAATGCCGCAGGTACAGCTCCGCCTGGCCCACCCGCTGAAGCTTCTCCAGGGTGATGTCTTCGCCGTAGGGAAAGCGCGAGCTGAGGCAGGGCTGGGCGGGTTTATCCCACCAGGGCAGACCCAAGTGCCGCGAGATTTCCCGTACCTCTAGCTTGGTGATGCCGACTTCGGCCAGGGGCGACCTGGCCCCCCGCTCCTGGGCCGCCTGAATGCCGGGGCGGTAGTCGCCCAGATCGTCGGCGTTGACGCCATCGACTACGTAGGGGTAGCCCCGCCCCAGGGCCAGGGGCTTGAGGGTGTCGTGCAGCTCGCTTTTGCAGAAGTAGCAGCGGTTGACCGGGTTGGCGGCGTAGTTGGGATTGTCGAGTTCGTGGGTGGCAACCATTTCGTGGGCAATGCCGATCGCCGCCGCCTGCACCTGAGCTTCTTCGAGATCCGCAGGCATGAGCGAGGGGGAGTTGGCGGTGACGGCCAGGGCGCGATCGCCCAGCACGTCGTAGGCCACCTTGGCCACCAGGGTGCTGTCGATGCCGCCTGAGTAGGCAATCAGCGCCCGATCCATCGCGGCGAAGAGGGCTTTGAGCTGGTCTAGTTTGTGCGACACCATGGGCTGTGGGCGAGATTCAATCTTCAAGATTTGTCTGCTGTTGGATAGTGGGGGCTATTACCATCCTAATCGGCGAGAGGAAACACGTACTTGTGATGGTTAAGCAGATGACACCAGCGGTAGACGACGAGTACGGATACGACTTGGCTCAACCGTAATGGCGGCTCCTTGCTCCAGTTCGCTGCGGCACTCCGCAATTACCATTAGCAGCAAATCTGTTAGGGCCTTTGCCCGCAACCTTTCAATGCGAATGCGAATAACCGAGGGCGATGTGGCAGCATCCAAAGCTAGCAGGGTATGGAAATCTGCATCGAGCGTGGCAACAACACGATCTTCTACCCTGGCTCTCAGAATAATGGCTGCATCTTCCGATTCAGCCATACCGATTTGGCCCACGTGAACGGTGTCAACGCCAGCCTCACACAACAACTCTGCTGCCGAACGGGGAAGGCCCTGGTCAAGCAACAGTTTCATAGCGATCGGAAATTTCAATGATGCGATCGTCCAGATAGGAGGCCGCAAAAATCAGAGCTTGCTGAATGTCTTCATCCTCCAGCTCTGGGAATTCTTGGCGGAGTTCGTTTCTATCGGGATAAGTGGCCAGCAACTCAATCACGCGACGTACCGTAAGCCGAAGGTTACGAATGCAGGGCTGGCCATTCATGCGATTAGGAGTGCTGGTGATTCGATCAAGCTTCATAGGGTTAACCCTGACTCCTTAAGAAATAGTGTTCTCTGTGATAACGCAGATTATCTAGGCAGATCTGATGATTTTCCATCAAGGTTAAGCCGTCTTCATCTATTCCTATCAGCAATAAATTATCAGCTATTGAAAAAGCGCCATAGTCAAATAAAACATGGTGATTCGGGCATAGGCATAGCAGGTTATTCAGAGAGTCTGAGCCATTGTGAGGTGTGCCCAAAGGCCGAATATGAGCTGCTTCTGCATAAGGACCAGCAGATCCCTCTAGGCGCGTGCCGCAAACCTGGCAACGATAGTTGTATAGCTCTTTGATCTGTCGTGCTTTTTTAGTATCGCGCACAATCCTAAGGACTGTAGTTTCTTGGTGCTGTGGTGCTAAGTAAGAAGCTATATTCTCAGTAGTTTTCGGAGAATCTACGGCCTTGATTTCAGGAATTTTGGTCAAGCGATAACGCCATATGTAATAGCCGGCTCTTCCTCTTTCTTGCCAATAATCTTCCACACAATAGAGCCCGTCATAGCGATAACCGTGAGGAGGAGAGTGATCAGATTTGTGTGTTGAACCGCGAATCACTCGGACTGGCAGCCCCTTGAGTCTGCTCTTGGCCAAAGCTAGATTACCGCGCCTGAGTTGCTGATGTGTGATTTGTTTGCCAGTGGCTTGATCTCGACCACCATGTCCTGTATACACAATTTCGTCGCCCCAATCCGTATCATCTTCGTATCCTCCAGATAAAACAATTGAATCAGCTCCTTCGGCTTCTGTACCGCTAATTCCTGCCACTGGAGGACGATGTACTCCTGCTTCTGACAATGCGGCTCTAGACTCGAACCAGCTACCTACTGGATAATCTGGTATGTGGCCAAAAATTCTTTCAGGCATGGTTAAGAAATATGAGTAAGGTTAGCTATTATTTAGCACTGCTTCATAGCCCTGACCGGCTTTCTCCCAGGTGAAGGTGTCTTCGATCAGCTCGCGCCCACGCTGGGAGAGGGTAGCACGCAGTTCTGGTCGATCGAAAAGTTGAGCGATCGCCCCCACGTACTCCTCTACACTATTCGCCCGCAGTGCTCGCTGGGGTTGGTCTACGGCCAGACCTTCAAGGCCGCGATCGCTGGCCACTACCGGCACCCCCGCCGCCATCGCCTCCAGGGTTTTGTTTTTAATGCCAAAACCGATGCGCATGGGCACCACGCATACCGTAGCCCGGTGCAGGTACTCGGCCACCGAATCTACCCACCCGGTGACGACCACGCCCGGCAAATTCCCCAGCGCCTGCACCGCTGCCGTAGGCTTATTGCCGACCAGGTAAAGTGTGGCATCGGGGTAGCGCTGGCGCAGGGGCGGCAGAATTTCTTGGGCCAGAAATTTTGCGGTGTCTACATTGGCGATGTAGTCCATGGCCCCCACAAAGATTAGACTGTGGCCGCCGGGGTCGGCGGAGCGGTAGGGGAACTGGACCAAATCGACGCCGTTGGGCACCACATGGAGGGGAGTTTGGCCTGCGATCGGCGCAAAGAACTGGCGGTCTTCTGCGGTGGTGATTACCAGGTCGGTGAATTTTTGGACGTAGCGGCGTTCGTAGCGGCTCAGCAGGGGCAGGTTGAGGCGATCGCGCAGGGGTTTTTCCGCTGTCCCGGTCTGGAGCTGGTTCACCAGCGTGCCGTAGAGCGAGCTGTGGATATCCACCACGACTTTCTGCACCCGCTGGCGGTAGCTAGGCCGCACAAAGACTTCGTTGACGCTGTGTTCGCAGGTGATGGCATCGCAGTTTCCCGACTCAACCCAGGCGTCGATCCACTGCTGCATGGCTGGGGTAAATAAGTGAGTGGTGCTGGGGGGGGTGCCCGTAGCGAGAAAGTGGGCAAAGCGGCTGACTTTGCCGAGGAGGCCGGGCTGGAGGTTGGCGGCGGTGGGACGAGAAAAGCAGACGAGCTTGGTGACGTAGGTGGCGAGGGTCGCAACATCGTTGTCGGTCACCTCGGGCGATCGCTGGGTCACCAGCGTTACCTCGTGGCGCGGCCCCAGGTGCTTGAGCAGGTAAAACGTGCGAATCTGCGTGCCCCCCAGGGTGGGCGGATAGGGAAAGGTAGTCGAAATCATCAGGATTCGCATTAGATCGGTTCTCCCAGACGGGCGATCGCCCGCGCGTTTGCAGGTAGCTGGGCCTCGGCCTGCCCCTGGCTACGGGCGTGAGCACACCACAAATCCAGCGGCGTGATGACCAGCTCTAGGGCAGAACCGCGTCTAGTTAGCAGCTTTACGATGGCCTGAGGCAGTTCCTTCAAGCCCCAGCGCAGCAGACGATAGCAGGTTTCTTTAGGAGTGAGAATACGCATAAGTTCCACGCCGTGTAGGTCATGGAGATAGCGATTTGAGCAGCCGTAGCGATACCACTGGCTGCGCAGGCTTTTCAAATTATCCCGGTGGCGATGGTAGACCACAGCATCAGCGGCATAGAGGAGTTGCCAAGACGTGTCTTGCCGAATACGCCAGCATAGATCCGCATCTCCGCCTGTGGTCAGATGGGGACGAAAGAGGCCAACTGTACCCAAAATTTCGGCCCGCACTGCCAGGTTGGCGGTTTGGCCATAGGGCAAAAAGGGATGGTTCAACGTGTTGCGCTGGGAGAGGGTGCCCTGGCGATCGGCATAGCGCTCCAGCCAATTGCAGCTGGGTAAAGCCTCGATTTTCCCTGCAACCAGGCCTACAGAGACGTCTGCAAAGGGCTGCACCAGGGCCACGAGCCAGTCCAGGTTTGGCTGGCAGTCGGCGTCGGTGAAGGCGAGGATGTCGCCAGTGGCGACGGCAATGCCAGCGTTGCGGGCGGCATAGGAGCTTTGAATAGCGCTATAGGTGAGGGTGCGAAGGCGGATTCCTTGGGCGGCGGCGGTAGCGGTGGCGGTTTGGAGCAGGTCGGGGGTGCGATCGCAACTACCGTTATCCACCAGTAAAACCTCGACGCGATCGGCGGGATACTGCTGCCCCAGCAGTCGCTCCA
This sequence comes from Nodosilinea sp., assembly GCA_049646225.1. Lineage (GTDB taxonomy): Bacteria > Cyanobacteriota > Cyanobacteriia > Phormidesmidales > Phormidesmidaceae > Nodosilinea. The sequence goes on along the minus strand of JBARVK010000404.1, from coordinate 2,792 downwards.
CCAGCCCTGGCACCTCGGCCTCGCCGTTGTAGATGGGCACAATCACCGATACCGAGGGGTAAATTTTCGGCTCGGTGTCGCTGGTTGTTACTGTTGGAACGGCCATGGGCTGCAACCAGAACTGATTCCAGTATGCCTATCCCCTAGCTGGATGTCCCGCAGCGGCGGTGATCGCTAAAGTCGTTATACTGCTGAGCGCACCCCGTTTTTAGCCCTATGGGAACTCTGCGTCAACCCGCTCTCTCTATCGGTCTCGTGACAACTCTGGGCTTGTTTGGCTGCGCCCCTATGCCCAATGGAGCCGATGCGGTAGTAGGGCCTAGCCCTGAGGCCACCCCAGCCGCGCCGCCGATGCCGCCAGTTTACGAAACGGTGAGCCTGCCTGCGGTGACGGTGCATGTCGTAACCATTCCCGACCCGGTGCGCTATCCGGTGCGGGTGGCGGTGGTGGATGAGCTGGCGCGGGTGGATGCGATCGCGGCTCAGGTCTGTGAGGGCGAAGGTTGTATGGCGGCAGCCATCAACGCGGGCTTTTTTGACCCTAACAACGGCCTCACGACGTCCCACGTTGTTCAGGATGGAGCGCTGGTGGCCGACCCCAGCCAGAATGAGCGGCTGATGGGCAACCCAGATCTGGCCAGCTATATGGATAGCATTCTCAACCGATCGGAGTTTCGTCGCTACGACTGCGACGGTACCCCCAGCTACGACATCGCGTTTCACAGTGACCCGGTGCCAGCAAGTTGTGACCTGGTGGATGCGGTGGGGGCTGGGCCGCAGCTGCTGCCGCAGGATACGTCGGTGGAGGAGGGATTTGTAGACCCGGTGGTCGGTCGCGATGCCCTGGGCAGTCGGTCGGCCAATGCGCGATCGGCGGTGGGGCTGACGGCGGAGGGCGGCGTGGTGCTGGCGATGGCGGCCCAGGTGCCGGGGGTGTCGCCCAGCGGTGTGACGATGGCGGAGATGGCGGGGTTGATGGGCGATCGCGGCGTGGTGAAAGCCCTAAACTTAGACGGCGGCAGTTCGTCAACGTTGATCTACCAGGGCACAACCCACTATGGTCGGCTAAATGCTGAGGGCGATCGGGTACAGCGCCCGGTGAAATCGATCCTTTGGGTGGAGAATTTCCCGTAGGGGCAAACGGTGGTTTGCCCAGCGCCAGGTCTATGGTTCTCGCCTTGGATTGGGTGCGGCAGCGAGCTGGGGAGAAAGCCAGATTTGCTGCTGGGGGCGTTTCGATTGCCCCCAGACCCCGTCGAGAAGGACGTTCCGCCGTCCTTCACCTCACGGAAGGATGAGGCTTTGCGTGGCTCAATTTGGGGGTTGGCCTTTCGCAGTCTGCTGGTGGTCAGTGGGGCGATCGCTGAGGAGAAGTATCCTCCCTAAGAACCCTACTCAGGCTAGAGCCAGCCGTTCTTACACCGACCGCATACTGAAGGAACTGCTAGACCTGTATTTTGGCTGCTGGGGGGCGAGGTCTGGTTTGCCCAGCCCAAGAACTATGGTTAGCGTTTCGCATCAGCTTTTAGATAATTTAGAGTCCAAGTTGACCTTGCTTTCGGTAACAGCGGAGAAACCGGCTCAAGCAGCGAAGTCGGCGGGGTTGCGCTACGTCAGCGACGATGGCCCTGGGTTTGGGCGGCGGCGGTGTGGCAAAGGGTTTATTTACTTAGATAAGCAGGGCGATCGCATCGCTGACCCCGAGGTTGTGGAACGGCTCAAGGCAATAGTTATTCCGCCGGCCTGGAAGGAGGTATGGATTTGCCCTCATCCCAACGGTCATCTGCTGGCCACCGGGCGCGATGCCAAGGGTCGCAAAGTGTACCGCTACCATCCCGACTGGCGCAAGGTGCGTAACAAAACCAAGTTTGATCGGCTGATTCCGTTTGGCTATGCCCGCCCACTGATTCGCGAAGTGACCGATCGCGATCTGCGCCAGCGCAACCTAACGCGCGAAAAGCTACTGGCGATCGTGGTGAGACTGCTCGAGGCCACCGTCATTCGCATTGGCAACGACGAGTACCGCGAGCAAAACCAGTCCTTTGGGTTGACCACTTTGCAACAGGAACATGTGGAGGTGGGCTCGACGACCATCAGCTTCAACTTTATCGGCAAAAGCGGGGTTGAGCATGAGATTGAGCTGAGCGATCGCCGCCTGGCCCGAGCCGTCAAGCGCTGTCATGACCTCCCTGGTCAGCAGCTGTTTCAGTATCTCGATGACGACGGTAAGCGGCAGGCGATCGACTCTGCCGATGTCAACGAGTATCTGCAAACCATCACGGGCGAAGACTTTACCTCTAAAGACTTTCGCACCTGGGCCGGTACCGCCTACACAGCTGAAATTCTCAATGAGCTGGGGGAGCCCACCTCGGCGACCAATGCCCAGGCCAATATTCGCGAAGCGATCAAAGGGGCGGCCCAGCACCTGGGCAACCGGGTGGCTACCTGTCGCAAGTTTTATGTGCATCCTACCGTGACCCAGGCCTACGAAGACGGCTGGCTGCTGGCGGTGTGGCGCGAGGCGGCCCAGGCCCCTAGCGAGTTTGACCTCACCGCTGAAGAAAAAGCGCTGATCGCAGTTTTAGAGCAGCCCCAGCAGCGGTAGACAGCCGCGAACATGTCTCAAACACCTGTTTCTATTAACTGAGTTTGTGAGGGCGATCGCCCCCTAGCGCGTTTAGCCTCAGCCCCAAGGCCGAAAAACGTGGGTTTGGGAAGTGGGCAGCGCCTTTTGCAGCGTCGGGGCTCGCCCGTAGAACTGTTGGCTATGATAGGGCAGTCCAGCTCTCGAC
>JBARVK010000403.1:0-2043 GCA_049646225.1 Nodosilinea sp. | reverse complement strand
AGGTCATCGGAAACGGCGGCCAGATCGGTATCTAGCGCAGGGGCGGGGGCAGCTTCGGTGAAAGTCATAGTCTGAGGGTTTGAAGAAAGGGTAGTAGGGGTCGGCGTTGAGTGGAACCGCTGCCAGGAAAACGCAGCCAGGCGAGGGTCTAACGTGCCCATGACGGTCTGGGCGACCAGCTGGGCAGTAATCGGGGCGAGCAAAATGCCGTTGCGGTAGTGGCCGATGGCCAGGGTGAGGTTGGCGGCGGGGCCGGGGCCGAGGATGGGGCACTCGTCGGGGGTCACCGGGCGATAGCCCCACCAGGTTTCGTCGAGGCTAAAGTCGGCCAGCTGTGGCAGCAGGGCGATCGCATTGCTCAGCAGCTGGTTAACTCCTCCAGCCGTATTGTGGGGTGCAAAGCCGACGTCCTGGCTGGTGGCCCCCAGCACAATGCGGCCATCGCGGCGGGGCACGATATAGATGTCTTCGCCAAACAGTACTCGCTGCAGAGGCAGGGGTGTGCCGTGGCTAGGGGGCACCCGCAGGCTGGCCATTTCACCCTTTTTAGGAAACACCGGCAGGGGCAGCAGCTCGTGGGCCCAGGCCCCGGTGGCCAGCACAACGTGGCTGGCGCTAAAGTCACCTGCGCTAGCCGTGCACACCCGCTCAACTCGGCCCTGGTGCTGCTGTAGGGCGATCGCTCCGGTGCCCTCTTGCAGACTCACACCCAGGTCGATCGCCGCCTGCCGCAGGGCCTGCACCAGCAGCCGGTTGTCAACCTGGCCCTCCTCGGGATACCAAAAGGCACCCTGCACGGTATCGCTCATGCCGGGCTGATAGTAGCTCAGGGTTGCCGCGCTCAGCCAGCCCTGAGCTGGGGAAGCCGCCTCGGGTACGGTACGGCGCGGCGCCAAGATGCCGCAGGGCCAGTAGCCCACCGACTGCCCGGTGAGCGCTTCAAGCTTGCTGACCCAGGTGGGATAACAGCGGAGGCTGTCGAGGCACAGATCGAGCAGGGGGCCGGGCGGCAACCCCTCGGCCAAAGGGGCCAGCATCCCGGCGGCAGCGTGGCTGGCGGCCTGGGCAAAATTGCGGCTGAGCACGGTTACCGTGGCTCCCCGCTGCTGCAGCTCTATCGCGATCGCCAGGCCAATGACGCCACCGCCCACCACCAGGACGTCGCTTTCCTGATTTACCATGCCATTCAACTCAAGTTCTCAATGCCATTTTAGGCTACCTGAGGCGGCGACGATCGAGGGCACGTCGCTCGGCCCATCCCTAAACCTCTACCACAGCGCCGGGATAGAGTCTAACTCGGGGTCTGGGGCCGGTCCCGGCGTCACTCCCGGCTGCACCAGCCCCGGCTGAAGAGGCGCAATATCGCCCGTCGTCGCGGGAAAGGTGACAGCCCCACCCGTACGCGGAATCACGTTGCCCGGCGCGGCGGCACCGGTACCCGCAGAGCCAGGAGAAATCTCGGCCCGCTGGCCCGCTGGCCCGGTACCGGCACCTTGATCGGTAAACACATTGTCGCCCACAGCCGCAGGGCCGCCGGCACCCACGTCGCTCTGGCGCTGTACCAGCTGCCCGGCCTGCTCTAGGGGCACGCTGCCCAAATCGCCACCGTTGCCCTGCTCGGTCCTGGTCGACTGGCTGGAGATGCGGGCTCCTTCAGTGCTGCCGTCAGCGCGATCGCTCAAAACTCGATTTAGCCCGCCTGCTAGCATGGCTACGACAGCCGCCAGAATGCCGCCGATAATAAAGCGATTCATGGCCTTCCTCACCCATAGCTAGTATCTATCGTGGCGCAAATTTGGGAATTTGACGCATTGATTCGCTAAATTGGGCGAAAATCTTGGCTCATTTCCACTAAAAGCATTCCTCCAGAACCGTTCATCTCCTGGTCAACGCCTTTGCACTCGGGTACATCCCAGTTTTGTAAATGTGCTGCGTTATTGATTTGAGAAAAGAATTGAGCCTGTCATTCCCGCGGAGGCGGGAATCCACCTGGTAGCAACGGCTCTCGATAGATGCCCGTTTGCACGGGCATGACGGGCCAAT
>JBARVK010000402.1:0-9345 GCA_049646225.1 Nodosilinea sp. | reverse complement strand
TCGAGTAGCCGTTAAACTCCCAAAAGCTCACCACCCCAATCATCACAATGGGAAATACCAAGAACAGCAGAAATATTAAGGTCTGCGGCGTGATCAGCGCGTAGGGCTTAAGGGCTTTCCAGGTTTCAGACATGGGTGAGAGGGGTGGAGTAGTGGGCGATAGAGATGGGGACGATAGGGAGGATGGCGAGGTCAGGGGAGATAGGGGAAGATTAACGCTTCCCTATCTCCCCTATCCCCTTCACACTCTCTTTATGAGGCGATAAATTCGTTCCACTTCTGCACCAGGTAGGTGTTTTCTTCCATGGTGGAGTTCCAGCAGACAATGTTGCCGAAGCGCTCATCAAAGGAACCGCCGTCGCGCATGGCACCGGCCTTAGCCAAGGTTTTCTCGAAGGGGTCAACGATATCTTCGGCGGCGGGCTTGCCTTCGTACCAGTAGTCCCACTCGGACTCTGACATAAACTTCTTGGCGGTTTCGGGGGCGGCGCTGTAGTAGCCCTGGCGACCGAGGAATGCTCCCACCCAGCCGTCAAGCATCCAGTTCATGTACTCGTAGGCGGCGTCGAGCTGAATACCCTCTAGGTTTTTGGAGAGCCCAATGCCGCCGCCCCAGCCCCGGTAGCCTTCTTTGAGGGGGGCGTAGATGCACTGAATGTCCTGGGACTGCACCGCCGTCACCGCAGGCGACCACATCGATTGCAGCACCACTTCCCCCGAAGTCATCAGGTTGACCGACTCATCGAAGGTCTTCCAAAAGGCGCGGAACTGGCCGTTGGCTTTTTGCTCCTTGAGGATGTCAATGATTTGGTCGATTTCGGCTTTGGTCATGTTGCCCTTGTCGCCAAAGGTCATCAGCCCCAGCGACTCGGCTACCATCGCCGCGTCCATGATGCCGATTTGGGGGATATCGAGGATAGAAGTCTTGCCCTTGAACTCTTCATTGAATAGCTCTCCCCAGGTGTCGATGGGGCGACCAACTAGGTCTGGGCGGTAGCCCAGGGTGTCGGCATTGTACTGGAAGGGAATCATCGTGGCGTAGTCGGTGGGAGTATCCGAAAACTCCTTCGAATCGGGACCAGTTAGATACTGCACTTTGTAGGGGGCTGTACCCTGGGATCCTTCTACTGGCATCCCTTTGAACTCGCCGGTTCTGAAGAAGGAAACAATTTTGTCGTAGTTGGTGATGCGGCTAATATCGATGGGCTGGAGGTTGCCGGAGGGCACCACCAGGGGGAGGCTGAAGTATTCGCCATCGAAGATGTCATATTGGCCGGGCTGAGTAATGGCGATCTGGTTATTTTCTTCGGTGCTGAGAGCCCGCATGTCGAACTTAAAGCCCAGGTCTTCTTGGGCTTTGTCGCGGATGTCGTTGATTTGCGAAACGCCAGTGCCGATCAGCCGCAGAGTGACGTCTTTACTTTGGTTAGTATTGACTTCGGGGCCGGTGGCTGGGTTATTGGGTGTCCCTTTGGGCGCGGCGCAGCGAGTAGCGGTTAAAAAAGCCCCGGCGGCGAGACCGGTACGCACAACGTTACGACGAGAGATCTTAGCCATAGTAAGCCAATCAGTTAGTAACAACGAAGTAGAAATGAGATGGGCAGGGCCGAACCCCGAGGATTTTCAACTCCCCACTAGGTAGGCCTAGTGGGGGAGAAAAACGCAGTCGGCGGCAGCCCAGTCGAGCACGACCACCTGGCCTTCGGTGAAGGGGGTAGTGATCCAGTCAGGAGTACGGACCTTATAGAGCACTTCTGTGCCGCCACGCTCGAGCACCAGGGAGACCCGGGTGATGTAGCCGGTAAATTCGACAGCGGTAATCCGGGCGCTAAACCGATTGGTAACTGGGCCGCAGGCCGATTTGTCGGCCTCATCAAGGGTTTTAATCTGCATGAGGTCGGCGCGAATGCAGCAGGCGGCTTCGGTGCCAACTTGGGCATAGTCACCCAGGCAGTTCAGTGTGCCGAGGTTGGGTACATTAAGCTGAATTAGCTGGCCCTCGGTATCTTGCACGGCACTGGTGACAGTGCCTGCAAAGATGTTGTTGTCGCCGGTAAAGCGCGCCACAAACTGGGATAGAGGACGCGAGAAAATGTCGGCTGGGGTGCCAACCTGGTCGACTCGACCGTGATCCATGACCACAATCTGGTCAGAGAGGGAGTAGGCTTCGTCCTGGTTGTGGGTGACCTGGAGGAAGGTCATACCGAACTGACGCTGAAGCTTGCGCAGTTCGCCTCGGGTTTTGACGCGCAGCGACTCGTCGAGGGCGCTGAGAGGCTCGTCGAGCATGAGCACCTGAGGACGGGTTACCAGGGCACGGGCTAGGGCGACCCGCTGCTGCTGACCACCACTGAGCTGGGCGGGCTTGCGATCGCTGAATTGAGTCAGGCCCACGATTTCCAAAATTTCGCCCACCCGCTTGCGCCGCTCATTGATGGAAAGGCGGCGCATTTTGAGGCCAAAGTCAACGTTGTCCCACACGGTTTTGTGAGGAAACAGAGCGTAATTTTGAAACATCATGGCGGTGTTACGCTGGGTGGCGGGCAACCCGTTGATGCGCGTATCGCCGATGTAAATGTCGCCTTCGGAAATATCTTCGTGACCCGCAATCATTCGCATGGTGGTGGTTTTGCCGCAGCCGCTGGGGCCTAGTAGGCAGGTGTACGATCCGGCAGGAATGTCGAGGGTGATATTTTGCACAGCGACGAAGGAGCCATATTTCTTAGTGACATCCCGTAGCGAGACGCCCTTGGCCTCGGTCTGAAGATCCTCAGGCACCGCCTTGAGGGTCGGTATTGTCTCTAGCTGCGTATCTTGCATAGAAACCCCAAACGTATGGCTCGATTTCACAAAGTAAAAATTTCGCTCTTGCTCTGGTCAGCGTATTTTTACCTGAGGCGCAATCAGCTCCACTTATAGAGTTCTCTGGAGATGCACACTGTATACAAAGATACGGTTCCGGCTAAGCTCAACCAACAGAGGGATGACGTCCTGCAAAAAATAGCTTTTGCTTTAGCGGTCGTAGGGCAGCCGTTTGCTGATTTGCCTGATTTGATTGAAGGGGGGGGAGCTAGTGTGTAGGCACCACGGGGGCTTACTTCTAGGGCTGTGAGGCCTACAAAACTTTAGGTATGTCTAAGGAAATATGACAAAGCTCTCTCAGGCCGTCTTTAGTCTTGAACAATTAAACCATTGGGAAAGTTTAAGCAAGTTTTGATCCGTTGACCCAGCAGGGTTGGCATTGCCTGAGCTTCCCCACTGAGAGTTCCCTGCTGAGAGACGGCTGAATGATTAATCTAACCCCAGAGGATGTGCGGCTGAAGGCGATCGCCCCCAGTAAAGTAGATGCGATTCGTCAGGCAGGCGATTTGCTGGTCGCCAACGGTCGCATTCAACCGGGCTACGTTGACAGCATGCTGGCCCGCGAGACTCAGGCCAATACCTATCTGGGCAACAGTATCGCCATTCCCCACGGACAACCAGCCCAGCGCGACCTAATTGTGACCACAGGCATTGCGGTGGTACAGATCCCGGATGGGGTGGAGTGGAACTCCGGTGAGACGGTACGGCTGGTGGTGGGCATTGCGGCCAAATCGGACGAGCATCTGCAGATTCTCACCAACCTGACCCATGTCTTGGATGACCCGGCGGCGGTGCAGCAGCTGGTGGAGACCGATGACCCCCAAGTAATTATTGATCGTCTTACCGGCAAATCTTCCCCTAGTGGTAAAGCGCTCGATACCGAAGGCTTTGATCGGTTTGTGGATGTCACCATTGATGCCCCAACCGGACTGCACGCGCGACCCGCGACGGTGTTTGCGGATCTGGCGAAATCGTTTAGCGCTGAGGTGCGGGTGCGCTATGGCGACCAGGTGGCCAATGGTAAAAGCCTGATGTCGCTGCTCAAGCTGGGGGTTGAAAAAGACGGTGTGGTGAGGGTATTAGCTAAGGGCAGCGATGCGGATCAGGCCCTGGCGGCTTTACAGCAGCTAGTAGAGGACGGCCTAGAAGAAGAGGATGAAGAGGTCGCTGTGGCGGTGCCAGAGTTGCCCGCGCTGGAGTTGGAAAGTCTTTCTGTGACAGGGGTGGCGGCTTCTCCGGGGCTGGCGATCGCGCCTCTGCACCGCTTCCACCGCACCCGGCTAGAGTTTACCGAAACGGCGGCTGATGCTGGGTCCGAGCAGGATCGTCTGAGGCAGGCGATCGCCGCTGCCGATGCCGATTTGGCCGATTTGTACGACACCATTAAACTGCGATCGGGTAAGAGCAAAGCGGCGATTTTTCAGGCGCACCGCGAGTTTTTAGCCGATCCGGAGCTGCAGCAGGAGGCGCTGAGCCGCATTCCGCCTAATCACAGTGCCCCCTGGGCCTGGCAGCAGGTGATTGAGGCCAGGGCCAAGGAACTGGAGGCGCTGGCCGATCCGGTGCTGTCGGGCCGGGCGGCGGACGTGCGCGATGTGGGCCAGCGGGTACTGGCGCGGCTGGTGAATCCTGCCGCCGGTGGTGCGAGGCTGCCCGACCACCCGGTGATTTTGATGGCCGATGACCTCTCGCCGTCCGATACGGCGGGGCTCGACCCCGAGAAAATTCAGGGCTTTTGCACGGCGGCGGGCGGAGCGACCTCCCATACGGCGATCATTGCGCGATCGCTCAATATTCCCGCCGTGGCCGGGGTAGGGATGGGAATTCTCGATTTTGCCGAGGGGACGACGGCGATTTTGGACGGGGACGGCGGCCAGATCTACCCTCACCCCACGGAGGCCGATGTCGAGACCGCTCGACAGGCCCAGCGCGATCGGACCCAGTTCCGCGATCGTGAGCAGCAGACCCGCTTTCAGCCTGCTATCACCACCGATGGCTATCGAATTGAGGTGGTCGCTAATATCGGTGGACCGGCGGAAGCGGTCCCCGCCGTCAATGCCGGGGCTGAGGGCGTGGGGCTGCTGCGCACTGAGTTTCTGTTTCTCAACCGCACCGCACCGCCCAGCGAAGACGAACAGTTTGCCGCCCTCAGTCAGATGACCCAGGCCCTCAACGGCCTGCCGCTGATCGTGCGCACCCTGGATATCGGCGGCGACAAGTCTGTGCCCTACCTGAATCAGCCCGCCGAGGACAATCCCTTTTTGGGCATTCGCGGCGTGCGCCTGTGCCTGGAGCGTACCGATCTGTTTGAAACCCAGCTGCGGGCGATTCTGCGAGCGGCGCAGGGCGGTTACATTCGCGTCATGTTCCCCATGATCGCCACTCTGGAAGATATTCGCGCGGCCAGGGCCGTGCTGGAGTCGGTGCGAGACGCGGTGAATGGCCCACCTGTGGAGGTCGGCATGATGGTGGAAGTACCCAGCGCCGTGCTGATGGCGACGGAGTTTGCCCAGGAGGTGGATTTCTTTTCGGTGGGCACCAACGACTTGACCCAGTACCTGCTGGCGATGGATCGGGGTCACCCCACCCTGGCCAAGCAGGCCGATGCTCTGCACCCCGCCGTGCTGCGGGCGATCGCCCAAACGGTGCAGGGGGCCACAGACCTGGGCAAGTGGGTCGGCGTCTGCGGCGGGTTAGCGGGCGATGCCCAGGGGGCCGCAATTCTGGCCGGACTGGGAGTGAAAGAGCTAAGCGTAGATATTCCCAGCATTCCAAAGGTTAAAGCGCGGCTGCGGAGCGTATCGATGAAGCAGATGAAGCGGCTGGCCCAGCGCGCCCTGGCCTGCCGAACCGCTGAGGAGGTCAGGGCGCTATGACCCACCCACCTAAAACGCCACGAATTGCTACGGTGACGCTCAACCCGGCGATCGATCAAACTGTTTCTGTCCCCAACTTTCAGGCCAATGCGGTCAACCGGGTCGCCTGGAAGCAGGACGATGCAGGCGGCAAGGGGGTGAATGTGGCCTCTTTCCTAGCTGAAGCGGGCCATGAGGTTAGCGTTGGTGGTTTTCTAGGTCGAGAAAACAACGCTCTATTTAAGACACTTTTTCACCAAAAAGGCATCGACGACCACTTCGTCTATCTACCCGGTGAAACCCGCGTCAATATCAAGATTGTGGACGATGCCCAGGGCCAGGTGACCGACATCAACTATCCCGGTCTAGCGCCCACTCACCAGGATGTCGACGCGCTGCGGCATGCAGTGCAGTCGCTGGCCAAAGGCTGCGACTGGTTTATCTTCTCGGGCAGCGTGCCTGCCAGCATGTCTAATGACATCTACGACGAGTTAATTGGCCCGCTCAAAGCCCAAGGCAAAACCGTGGTGCTCGACACCAGTGGCGACGCCCTGCGCTACGGACTGCCCGCCAAGCCCGACCTGATTAAACCCAACCAGGCCGAATTAGAAGAAGTTTTGAATACCCGTCTGGCCAGCCACGCTGAGATTGTTGCCGCCGCCCGCGAGATCATGGCCTCAGGCATTCTCTACGTGGTGGTGTCGATGGGGGCCGACGGGGCGCTATTTATCGATCGCACCCAGGCTTTCCACGCCCAGCCTCCGAAGGTTGATATCAAGAGCACCGTCGGCGCGGGGGATGCCATGGTAGCCGGTGCGGTGGCAGGGCTGGTCAGCGGCCAGTTGCTGCGAGACTGCGCCACCCTGGCCACAGCGTTTTCAATGGGGGCGCTGGGCGAAATCGGGCCGAGGCTGCCCCCCATGGAGAAGATCCAGGCGATGCAAAAATTAGTGACCGTGCAGGAGGTGAAGTGATCCCCGTAGGGTGCATTCGCGGCCAATCAACCCAGGCATCCGTCAGACCAATGTCGAGCCGCAATGCACCAAATCACTGACGGCTTGTGGCACGGTCTCCAAACGGTGCATTGCTTCGCGAATGCACCCTACGCCCTATCAATCTTTACCCATCTACCCATCCACCCAAAACCGACTATGACCAAAATTGTTGCTGTTACCGCTAGCCCCGCTGGGGAGGCCCATACCCAAATGGCGGCTGAAGCCCTCAAGCGCACGGCTCAGGCCCAGGGCCACGAGCTGATCGCCGAAGTTCAGGGCGGCCCGGTGGCCACCGCCCTCCATCCCGAAGATATTCAGCAGGCGGAGGTGGTGATCGTGGGGGCCGACCAGGTGGTGGAGCGCGATCGCTTTGCTGGTAAGCCCGTCTACGCCGTTTCGACCAGCGAGGCCATTCGCAACACCGCAATGGTGATTCAGAGCGCCGTAGCTCTGGTGGGGTATGCTCCCAGCCTGGGGCCGATCAAAACGACACCTCACCCCCATGACCCGCTGCCCGAAGCGGCTCTCGGCCCTGATGCTGGGGCCGCATCCACGTCAGCACCCACCTCGGCAAATAAATTCTTCGTGGGCATTACCTCCTGCCCCACAGGTATTGCCCACACCTTTATGGCGGCTGAAGCGCTCAAGCAGGGGGCCGCCAAGTTGGGCCATGATATTAAGGTTGAAACCCAGGGGTCGGTGGGGTCCCAAAACACCCTGACCGATGAGGACATTGCCCGCGCCGATGCGGTGATTATTGCCGCCGACACCCATGTAGACCTGTCGCGCTTTGGCAGCAAGCGACTGTACGAAACCTCTACCAAGGCCGCCATCCACAGCGGCGCCGATGTGGTCACAGCGGCGATGGATGCGTCAGTGGTTGGGGGCGGCGGCGATGGCTCGGGCAGCTATGCGGACGCAGTGAAGCGGGCCAAGGCCGATCGCTCTGAAAGTCGTTCTGGCCCCTATAAACACCTGCTGACCGGGGTGAGCTACATGCTGCCGGTAATCGTGGCTGGCGGCCTAATCATTGCTCTGTCCTTTGTCTTTGGCATTAACCCCGAGGAGGGCACCTTTGGGGCTGCCCTGATGCAGATTGGCGGCGGCGCGGCCTTTGCGCTGATTGTGCCGGTGCTGGCGGGGTTTATTGCCTTTTCCATTGCCGATCGCCCCGGCCTCGCCCCTGGCTTGATCGGCGGCATGCTGGCGGCGAACCTGAATATGGGCTTTTTGGGCGGCATTCTGGCGGGCTTTCTAGCGGGCTACGTGGCTTTGTTTATCCGCGATAAAGTCAACCTGCCCACCAACTTTGAGGGGCTCAAACCGATCTTGGTGATCCCGCTGCTGGCCACGCTAATTGTGGGCCTACTGCTGGTCTACGTATTTGGCACGCCGGTACGCTTCATTATGGATGGGCTCACTACCTATCTAGAAGGCCTGAGCGGTACTAACGCCGTGCTGCTAGGGCTGCTCCTGGGGGGCATGATGGCGATCGATATGGGTGGACCAGTGAACAAAGTCGCCTATACCTTTGCGGTAGGACTGCTGGCGACCAACATCTACGCGCCGATGGCGGCTGTTATGGCGGCGGGGATGACGCCGCCCCTGGGCCTGGCTCTGGCGACCTTTATCTCTAAAAAGCACTTTAACCAGGCGGAGCAGGAGGCTGGCAAGGTGGCCTCGGTGCTGGGGATTTCTTTCATCACCGAAGGGGCGATTCCCTTTGCGGCCAACGACCCGCTGCGAATTTTGCCCGCCTGCATTGCCGGGTCGGCGGTGACTGGAGCGCTGTCGATGGCCTTTGGCTGCACCCTGCGCGCCCCCCACGGCGGCGTGTTTGTGCTGGCCATACCCAACGCCGTAGAGAACGTCGGGCTCTATATTGTGGCGATCGCCGTCGGTACGCTGATTACTGCTTTGGTCACCGTACAGCTTAAGCACTGGTTCCCGAAGAAAAAGGCGATCGCCGCCGCCTAACTGTCTAACGTCATCACTACAGTTGCGAGAGCCAGGGAATGGATGGTTGACCTATTCCCTGGCTCTCGTCGTAAAAGCCCCAGATCTAAGGGCTGCTTGTCTCTGTGATTAGCAAAACCAATGATCCCCTGCCTGGGCTTTCTGATCTAGAAGTGATACAGTTTTTCCATAGAGTTTTATAGATGTCAGAATGTTTTCCATTTACACAACTCAATAAAGGAGCGTAGGTGCTGGCGATGGGCATCACAAATCGTATTAACTTCCGCAATGTGCGCGGAGACGTCTTTGGGGGCGTCACCGCTGCGGTCATTGCGCTGCCAATGGCGCTGGCCTTTGGCGTAGCCTCGGGGGCAGGAGCCGCCTCCGGTCTCTACGGAGCCGTACTCGTAGGCTTCTTTGCGGCGCTGTTTGGGGGCACGCCGACGCTAATTTCTGAGCCGACGGGGCCGATGACGGTGGTATTTACCGCTGTCATTGCCCAGCTGATTGCCGCTAACCCTGAAAACGGCATGGCCATGGCCTTTACCGTGGTGATGCTGGCGGGGCTGTTTCAAATTATTTTTGGGGTCCTCAAGCTGGGTCGCTACGTCACCCTCATGCCCTACCCGGTGATTTCGGGCTTTATGTCAGGGATCGGGGTGATTTTGATTGTCCTT
>JBARVK010000401.1:0-9531 GCA_049646225.1 Nodosilinea sp. | reverse complement strand
CGTCTTCAGCTCAAAAGGCCAGCGAGCCGTCGTCCGAAACCGACGCCTAACCGATGCCGACACCTCAAACTATGGGCGACTCATTATCGAGATATAGCCACCGCCACGATTAGGGCCTATTGTTACTGATTTGGCCAGTCATCATATAGCGATGGCCATCGCGCTTAGGACATGGGTCACCGCCCCTAGCGAGAACTGGGGCAGCGCAATGACGTATAGCTATCGCCATAAGACGGACTTTAAAGAATGTCCTAACCCTGATGGCGGTAGCTATATCAGTATAAAAGGGTAATGCTCGTTGAAAGCATCACCCTTTTGAGTGCTAGTAATGCTAATACACAACGCCTCGATAGCGACGTACTGTGGTGCTATCAGCCAGTTTTTCTTTGAGGGCTGGCTTGGACAGAGCGCTTGATTTAACCGCTGGCGGCGGCGCAAAAGTCTCTTTCGCAGCTTTGCGGGCCTTACCATTGTTCAAAGCCTTTAGCCCCGATACAACCCAATCCACATCTTTGAGGGGGTCTGGAGATGTCCGGTTGGGGGGACGAATGGGTTGTTCTACCGAGGGTTGAGCGCTGGCCAGGGACAGCCGAGAGGTTACCCCCTTGTCTTTAGCAGTGCCTGAGCGCACGGTCGGGGATGCGGTTGTCAACTGGGTTGTGCCCAACTGGCGACGAATGTTGAGCAACACCGTTAGCAGCGCCTTTTCGTTGAGGAAGGGGTAGTCGAGACTGGTAAGAATGGCTTTGACATTCTCGGTCGCGCTGGTCATCAGGGTTTCGCGATCGAAACCGCTGAGGAAATCAGTGGCTCCCTGCTGTCTGGCCCAGCGCCGCTCTGTATCGGAGACATAAAGCTGACGGCAGCGGGTTAGAAAAATCTGTATCTCAGGAAAGGTACTGCGGCACCAGCGACAAAACTCATAGGGGTTTAGCTCTGCGGCCTCGGCGTCGAGCACGATGACATCCGGCAGGGTCAACCCGGCACCGGCAATCTGATTGATACAGTCGGCCAGATCGCCCTTGGCCGGTTCTAGAATGACGGCCAACTTCTGTGACTTAAGCAGCGCCTGCCACATCAGCCCTTGCAAACGGTTGGATTGAACAATGAAAGCCAGCTTTTGTGGTGCGTCCACGGTGCGTAGAGTCCCCTAAGTGTGAATTCGAAAGTCTTGGGTGAAGCCTTAGCTGCATATCTGCGAGATCAAGACTATCCATCAACTTAAACCTAGACCAGCAAGAGTCAAAAAGATTTCAGCCTCAATCTCAAACCAGGCTCAGCTGGGCTAGCTAGGTCTTGAGTTCTAAATCAATCTGCTGAGGCGTTCAGGAAACTATGCTGAAATTTTCAGCCCCAACGGAAGTTTAGGTGGCGGGATCAGGAATCTACCTCAATTAAATGTACGTGTGATTTGCCCCTGAAAAAAGACAAGCGTGCTACACAAATGAAAAAACTGCGCGGAGTAGCGTCCCAGCCGCCCGCAAACTTCAAACCAGGCTAAACCAAGCCGCCTAGGCAAGGCACCAGATCTGGTTTGATATGAAACGGCGTCTAAGTGGGATTTATATACTTAAAGACGAGTGAGACGCAACAGGAACCAAGCCCTAGATCGACGATGGGTCGGATCTGGGCTCGCCCCACTAAAGGGTCATTACTACAACGATGAATCAAACTGCCCAGACTAGGCGCATTCTCAAAACCCACGTCAACGCTACTAGCTATGACGATGCCTGTAATCGCATCCAGCGCTGGGCCTCGGTGAGACGGTCATGCTACGTTGTTGCCGCCAATGTCCATGTCGTCATGACGGGCTACATGAGCGCTCGTTACCAGCAGATCATTGACCGGGCGGCCCTAGTTACCGCTGACGGCATGCCGCTAGTCATGGGGTTGCGCCTGCTGGGCCTGCCCGACCAGGGGCGAGTCTATGGTCCTGACCTGATGCTGGCCTGGTGCGATCGCGCCGCTCAACTGGGTCTACCCATCTATCTCTACGGCGGCACCGACGCCATGCTAGGAAAGATGGCAGCCAATCTTCAGCAGCGGTTTCCGGGTCTGCCCATTGCGGGCACCCATGCGCCCCCCTTTCGCCCCCAGTCGGCGGCAGAAGCAGCGGCTGACGTCGACCGCATCAACCAGTCGGGGGCTCGGGTGGTGTTTGTGGGCCTGGGCTGCCCCAAACAGGAGCAGTGGATGCACTGCCATCAGGGACAGGTGCAGGCTGTGATGATTGGGGTAGGGGCTGCTTTTAGCTTTTTTAGCGGCGAAGTGACTCAGGCTCCTCGCTGGATGATGCGTCTGGGTTTGGAGTGGCTATATCGATTAAGCCAGGAGCCGCGGCGACTGTGGCAGCGCTATTTGATCAACAATCCTCTGTTCGTGCTCTTTTTTGGCATGCAGCTGGCACGGCACTATCTGTGGGGACGGCCAGAGCGTCACCCGGTAAACAAACCCATTCCCTGATAGATCCTCCGTCAAATTGCGGAATACTAGGGGCAGCTCGACCCTTTTTCTCTGCCCCCTGCTATGGCCCCTGTGATGGATTGCCACCGCGCCGTACCCGCCGCCATGCCCCAGCGGCCCCGCCACCGCCAAGATATTCGCGCTCCTCGGGGGCTAAAGCTGCAGCTGAGCGCTGCGTTGGCCGGCTCGGGGCGACGGGGGCTGCTGCTGTTAGCCACCGATAGTTTGGCGCTAGGGTTGTCGTGGCATATCGCGCGATCGCTCAATCAATTTTTTTCACCAATTCCGCCGCAGCTGGTGTGGTGGACCTGGCTGGGGATGCCCAGCCCGTTTTGGATTCTAGTGGCCTGCACCGTGGGGCTATTCGCCTACAGCGGGCTCTACGACCCGACTTTCCAGGGGCAAAAACATCTGCGGGCGGGCAAGCTGCTGAGCCTGGTGTACCTGGCGGCGTTGGTGGCTATGTATTTTTATGATCCCAAGCTCGACTTGCCGCGATCGCTGTTTTTCTCGGCCTGGCTCAGCGGCATCTCGCTCGTAGTGGGGCTGCGGCTGGTGGTCACCCTGCTGCTGCGGCCCCTCACCCAGACCAAAGAACTAACCTCGGTGTTTTTGATTGCGCCGGCCCCCCGTCTCAAGCGGCTAGCTGACGTCCTGTCGCAGCGGGCTAACGTACCCGTGATTGGAGCCGCCCTAGCCACCACCGCCAATTCGCCCACCACCTATCAGGCGATTTTGGCCTCCGGGGCCACCTTGGTGCTAGCAGAAAGCATTCCCTCAGCGGACCTGGCCTCAGAGCTGTATTGGAAGTTGCGGCGGGCAGGCATCGCCATGCAGCTGCTGCCCACCAGCCGCGATATGCTCTATCGCCGGGGCACCCCCGAGACGGTCGCCGGGCTGCCCACCCTGCGGCTCGATGCACCCTTAGTAGGCGGCTGGGACTACCGCTCCAAGCGCTGGATGGATTATCTGGGAGCAGGGCTTGGCGTCCTCATCCTTGGCCCGATCCTGATAGGCATTGCCCTAGCCATTCGCCTCGACTCACCGGGACCGATTTTCTTTCGCCAGGAGCGGGTGGGGCTGCACGGCAAAACCTTTCAGGTATGGAAGTTTCGCACCATGGTGGCCGACGCGACGCGATTGCAGGCTGGCCTAGAGCGGCATAACGAATCGGCGGATGGGGTGTTGTTTAAGGTCAAATCCGACCCTCGCATTACTCGGGTAGGCCGCCTGCTGCGCCGCACCAGTCTTGACGAGCTGCCGCAGCTCTTTAACGTGCTCTGCGGCCAGATGAGTCTGGTGGGGCCACGGCCCCTGCCCGTCCGCGATGTGGCCCGGTTTGACGGCTGGCACAACATTCGCCACCAGGTACTGCCGGGAGTCACCGGCCTGTGGCAAATTTCGGGTCGCTCTGACATCGATACGTTTGACGATGTGGCCCGCCTCGACCTCCACTACATTGACAACTGGTCATTAAACTTGGATTTAGAGATCCTCACCGCCACCCTGGGCATTGTGCTGTGGGGCAAGGGGGCCTATTGACCGCCGATTCATCTCCAACACCAGCGGCAGCGCAGGCCAGCCGCGGGACGGCTCCAAGGGTGAGCGTACTGAAAGGGTTGACAAGGGTGCCGCTGTGGTGGGTCGGCGGGCTGGTGCTGGTCGTGTTTAGCTGGCTGCCCCTGAGCTACTACCGCATGGTGGGCTGGGCCTGGATTTTGATCTGGCAGATTGGGGCTGTTGCCCTGCTGCTGGCGCTGTGGCGGCAGCTGCGATCCGCCCAGAGGTCTAGGTCCGACTCACAATGGGTAGCCCCCTCGCTATCGACGTCAGCATCGGCATTCTACGGCTTGGGCTACGGGCTAGATTGGGTAGCGCTGGGACTGGGGGGAGTGGTGCTGCTGTCGGCGCTGGTGTCGCCCTTCCCCCGCGTGGCGGTGTGGAACACGAGCCTGGTTTGGACGGCCGGGGCGGTGCTGTACGTCTATCGAAACTGGATCGATCGCAACCCAGGCGATCGCAGCTTCACCGATCGCACCGGACTGAGCCGCCTGCGCCTGTGGTGGGGCCTGGTGGCGGTGGCCGGGGGAGCGGCAGTGGTCAGCCTGGGGCTGTGGCGACCCGATGCAGCGATGTGGTCGTCAGAGAACTTTTTGACAGCTCTGCGCAACCACCAGCCCCTGGGGCACCACAACTTTGTCGGCGGCTATTTTGTCCTCATGGTTCCCCTGGCCGTCGCCGCCGCGATCGCCGCCCAAGGCTGGATGCGCGGGCTGTGGATCGTGACAGTCGGGCTGCTGCTGGTGGCGCTGTACGTCAGTGGTTCGCGGGGGGCAATGGTGGGTCTGGTGGTTTGGCTGGGGGCGACCTGGCTGAGCCGGTTGGGCCGCATCAGGCCCGCTCACCGCTGGCGCTGGGGGCTAGGCGGATTGGGCGGGGCGATCGCCCTAGGCGCCGTGCTGGCCAGCAACCCCCGCATTCGCGCCTGGTTTAGCCCGGTGGGTCTGAGCGATGGTCCCACCCTCGATCGCTGGTTTATGCTGCGCCTGGGGGGCAATATTCTGCGCGATCGCCCCCTGCTGGGGGTGGGCCCCGGAGTCATGAGCCGGGTCTCTAACCTCTATCGCCCCATCGAAGCGGGGGCGGGTTTGGACCACATTCAGCAGCTGCACAACACCCCGGTGCAGATCGCCGGGGAGCTGGGCCTGCTGGGGTTGGTCGTACTGCTGACCGGGCTGGGGCTAGGGCTGCGGCTGTGGATTCGGCTTTGGCGGCAGCCTTTGGAACGGAGCGATCGAGCCCTGCTGGGGGGCATCGGCGGCA
Source organism: Nodosilinea sp. (assembly GCA_049646225.1). Lineage (GTDB taxonomy): Bacteria > Cyanobacteriota > Cyanobacteriia > Phormidesmidales > Phormidesmidaceae > Nodosilinea. The sequence continues at coordinate 4,245 of JBARVK010000401.1, read as the reverse complement.
GTCTGCTGGCCTATGGAGTTTTCAGCCTGAGCGATTACCAGCTCGAAAACATTCCGATCGCGGGGACGCTGCTGGGGCTGGTCGTGCTGCTGGTGGCGCTGGGCGACGGCTATTTTCCTCAGGCGATGCCCGTTGGCGCCGGTGCGCGGCAGCGTGGCTATCTAGCCCTGGCCCTGGGGCTGGGGCTGCTGTTGACGCTCTGGCTGCCGTTTACCCTGACGGTGGCCTACGGGGCCCTGGCCGATCGCGCCTTTTACAGCCAGCAGCTCAACCTGGCCGATACCCGCTGGTACAAAGCCTACCGCCTCAGCCCATGGGATCCGACTGCGGCGGCGGTGGCTACCGAGGCACTGCGGGGCCTAGATCAGGTGCTGGGCGATTCAGAAGCGCAGGACAATGTGCGATCGCTCATGCTCGACTACGCCCACCAGGCCAAGCAGACCGCCCCCAACGATGGCTGGTTTAACCACAACCTGGCGGTGCTGCACCAGACCACCGACCCCGCCACTGCAATCCCCTACGCGGCCTGCGCCGTGCAGCTAATGCCTCGCCACCACCACTACGGCTACTGGCTGCTGGGCGATCTGCTGCTGAGAACGGGAGCGTCAAGACAGGCGGTGGCGGCATTTACCCTAGAGGCCCTGGTCAACCCCGAAGCTCTCACCTATCCCCAGTGGCAGGATGACCCCTACCAGGCCCTTTACCCCGCCGTTGCCCGCGCCACCCTGGCCGAATACGACACGCTGCTAGCGGATATTTCCCCGGTTCACCCGGCTTTTGACACCCTCTACAACACCCGCGCCCTGCTGGCCTGGTGGTCGGCGCAGCCGTTAGTTGAGGTCGATGCGGCCCTGCTGCGTCCGGTGGTGGCGGGGGTGCTGCTGGCCGACGCTGACCCTGCTGCCGCTCGCCAGGCCGTGGAGCATGACCTCAGCCTGGGGCCGAGCTCGTCCGAGCTTCAGCTGCTGGCCACCTGGCTAGCCCCCCAGGCCCACCCAACCCCGCCCCCACCCCAGGACGCACCCCCTGATCTCGATACCATGCTGCTCGAAGAAAGCCTTGCGATCCGTTCCCTGCGCCCCTGGCTCACATCCATTGTCACCCGACCTGAGGATGGCTTGCGGGGATCGCTGACCTTTGCCTACCGCAACTATCAGGCGAAGCAAATTACCCTGATGCTGATGCCGCAGCAACTCCAGCGCTATAGTCTGATGGCCAAACTTCACCTCTTCCCCGCCTGGCCGCGCGAGCTACCGCTCCTCGATCGCCGCATTGAAGCGCTGCGCACCCAGGCGCTGGGGCTGCCCCATCCCACCCACAACGGCTTTCGCCTCTCAGAGTTAGCGTTTCAGAGTTAGCTTTATCGACGTTAGAGTTATCTACCCCCCGACCCCCACCGCCATGACCGAGGATGCATCTCAGCTCAAACCCGCTGCCTCAGACTCCAGCGACGGCACCCTGCTGGCCCTGCTGACAGCGGCTTTTTACGTCATGTTTACCCTGTTGCCGGGCAGCAGCACCCTGATGGTGTCGTGGCCCTGGGTATTTTTGTGGCAGGTGGGGCTAACTCTGCCGATACTCTGGCTGCTATGGCAGCTGTGGCACCGCCCCGTGGAGCGCTTGGGCCATGGCCTGGACTGGGTGGCGCTGCTCGCGATCGCGGGGCTAGTTGTCTCTACCCTGGGGGCTGACTTTCCGGCCCAGGCGCGGTGGTACGGGTGGGCGGCGATGGGGGCGATCGCGGCCCTCTACGCCCTCGGCGGCTGGCTGCGTTATCCCCAGCGTCTGCACATGCTGCTGCGCTTTCAGGGGTATTTGGCCCTGGCCTTTAGCCTGCTCAGCCTGGGGCTCTGGCTGACCCAGATCTATCAGCCAGAGCTGGCTCGACTGGCCGAGCTGCGCCGCTACGGCGTCGATCAGTCCTTCAGCTTTGCGCTGACGGGACTGCGCAACTGGCAGCCCATCGGCCACCAGAACTACGTAGCGGGCTACCTAGTGCTGGTGCTGCCCCTGCTGGCGGCGCTGGCCTGGGTGGAGCGAGGCTGGCAGCGCTGGCTGTGGCTGGGGAGCCTGGGTCTGGGACTTCTCAATCTCTACACCACCAGCTCGCGCGGCGGCTGGCTGGCGCTGATGGTCACGGGGCTTTTGGCCGTCGGTATCGGTCTGCTCTACAGCCGTTTGCCTCGGCCAATGGCCCTGGCTCTAGGCGGCACGACCCTAGCCCTGCTGGGGCTGGGGCTGGTGGCCAATCCGCGCCTGAGAGCGGTCTTGACCAGCCTGAGCCAGGGCAATTTTGCGGGCGGTGAGCTGTCCTACCGGGTGGTCACCAACGCCGTGGGCTGGCGCATGGGCCTCAGCCAGCCCCTGACTGGGGTAGGGCCGGGCAGCGTACCGCTGGTGTATCAGCAGTACCGACCCCACTGGGCCGGTCGGGACGCCGAGCTGCAGTTCCAGCTCCACAGCACCCCAGCCCAGCTCTGGGGCGAGTTTGGCCTCTGGGGACTAGTCGTGCCCCTGGCCCTGGTGCTAGTGCTGGCGGTGCTGACGGTGCGGTGGATGCGGCGGGGCGCCCAGGCCACCCCAGCCGGACTGCCGCCCGTACTAGTGTGGAGCCTGCTGGCGGGGCTGTTGGCCTTTGGGCTGATGGGCCTGACCGACTACCAGCTCGACATTCCCGCGATCGCAGGGGTGCTCACCCTCTACCTGGCCGTGCTGGCCCGCAGCTTCACCCCCATCGCCCCCACGGGCGACAGCACCTCATCACCGCACCGCCATCGCTGGCTGGCTGGCGTGGGCCTCGGCCTCACCCTGGCGATTACCCTTTGGCTGGTGCCCGCCCACCGCGCCTGGAGTGCCGCCAGCAGTGGCTTTTTGGCCCTAACCGACGAACCTGCCGACGTCGATCGCTTTGCCAATCAGCTGACTGTGGCCCACGATCTAGCTCCCTGGGAGCCCTACTACCCCTACCAGCTGGGCTACCACCTGGGTGAATTTGCGCTGCAGTCGGCGGCTAACCCACCCCTGCGCCAGACCCTGCTCACCGATGCGATCGCCTGGTTGGAGACCGGCAACCAGATCACGCCCGGCCAGGAGTTTGGCCAATCTACCCTGGGCTGGCTACAGATTGAGAATGGCCAACCGGCTGAGGCCCAGGCGTCGTTTGCCCGCGCGATCGCCCTGGTGCCCGCCAAACAGGGCGTATTCTTTGGGCTAGGGGTGGCCTGCCTGCAAACCGGCGACCTCGACTGCGCCACCGAGGCCCTGACCCTCGAAATGCTGCGCCACCCGGCTCTGCTCACCAGCTCGCTGTGGCAGGTGCCGCCCTTTGTCACCCTGTACCCGACGGTGCTGGATCGGCTGGAGCAGCGCTACAGCCAACTCATCCAGCAGGCCGCAAGCCCTGAGCTGGAGCAATTTTTGCGTCAGGCCCGGGGCAGTCTGCGCTGGTGGCGTGGCGACCTGGAGGGGGCCGGCGCCGACTGGCCAGCCGAGGATGCTCTGCGCCAGGGACTGCTGGCCCTGGCCCAAGGCCAGAGCGTCGATGCGTCTACCTGGCCCGAAACCTCAGCCAAGTACGCGGTTTTGGCCTGGCAAACCCCTGACCAGCGCCAGGCACTGCTGCAGCGCGCCTGGGTGACCCAGCCTGAGGACATCGACGATCTCACCCAGGCCCTGCCGCCGCCCCAGGTGATCGATCAGCTCACCGCCAGCATGGCCAGCGCCGCCAACTTTACCGATTGGCTGCAGCGCACGGCCCCCAGCTGTCAGCCCCGCAGCGAGCGGCTGGGCTTTGGGGTGCTGAGCCGCCACATCGATGGCCCTAGCCCGTCAGACTTTTTGCCTCGGGTTGAGAATATTCCGATCGTGCAGTTCTTTGAGCCGCTGTTTTCGTCGCCTATTTTCTATCCAGCTCTAGATAATGCGCTAGAACCCTACCGGGCCGAGCTGCGATCGCAGCCGTAGTGGGGCTACCGTTGCGTAGGGACACCAAATCCCGCCTTGAAGAAAGCAGATACAAACCGAGAATTCCGCAGGGGCACTGCACTGCATTGCGCCCTGTAGATGGGATGTATAGCCACAGCCATCATTGTGAGGACAATTCCCTGCAATGTAGTGCTGTTCGGCATTCCTGTAGCAGCGGGACTCCATTTGAGAGCAGTTTCTCCGGAGTGGATTCCCCCATGCGCGAGAATGACGGCGTTAGCATACTGTCCTGACCTGCGTGGCTATAGCTATAGCCACGCA
>JBARVK010000400.1:0-7571 GCA_049646225.1 Nodosilinea sp. | reverse complement strand
GCGGCTAAGGGCTTACACCGGGCACCACACCATGAGACAGCTTAACTATCGACCTACGCCTCAGCGATACATCAGGCTACTGCGCCGATCGTCTCACCAGCCTCAATTCACCCATGGACAAATTTTGACGTCGTACCTGTGCAGCTTTGTCGGAATTGCTGTGCTGGCTTACTTAACGGTTTATACCGGCTATCCTTTGATTGCGGCACCCTTTGGAGCGACGGCAGTGCTGGTATTTGCCGTGCCTGAAAGCCCCCTAGCCCAGCCTCGCAATGTTATTGGCGGCTGTGTGGTTGGGGCACTGGTCTGCGTTGTCTGCGTCAGTCTATTTGGCACAGCCCCGTGGGTGATGGCATTGGCCGTCGCCACAGCCATTCAACTCATGCAGCTCACCCATACGCTGCATCCTCCGGGGGGAGCGGTGGCCCTGGTAGGCGTGATGAGTCATGCCTCTTGGGATTTTGTCTTCACCCCGGTTCTGACAGGGGCGGTGGTGATGGTCGCCTGTACAGTCGCCTTTAGCCGGTGGATTCCGGGTCGTCCTTACCCCAAGCACTGGCTCTAGGCCAACGTGGGCAGGTGAGGCGCATAAAACGCCAGGTGGGTCGTGCCATAGCGCTTTTGCCGCACCAGTTCCAGCCCTGGAATCGCGATCGGTGCCCAAGTCTCGGGGTTGTGCTCAACCGCCATCTCGCCTGTGGGCTGAAGCAGATTTAGGCTCACTACCCGTTCTAAAACCGGCACATATAGCTCGCTGGCGTAGGGCGGGTCGAAGTAAATGCAGTCGAAGGGTTGACTGTGCAGCCGCGACAGCTGCTTCACCACATCGCCGCGAAACAGGCTGAAGGTCTGCTCAGGCTGGGCCACCTTTTGCCAATTTTCACGGGTGATAGCGTAGGCCTCCGGTGACTTTTCAATGCCCACCACCTCTGCTGCGCCCCGGCCCAGCGCCTCAGCCCCCATAGCGCCGCTGCCTGTGCACAAATCTAGCCAGCGGCAATCCGCAATGCGACTCTGCCAAATGTTAAACAGCGCCTCGCGCACCCGCGCCGAGGTGGGGCGAGTATCGGTGCCGGGCAGGGTTTTGAGGGCGCGATTGCCGTAAATGCGCAGCATGGCTACACCGATACAGGAGATTGAGCATTGATCAAGGCGACAAAGTTGGCCAGCATGATGAGGCCAGCCGGGGCCGATTTTTCGGGGTGGTACTGCATGGCCATGATGTTGTTTCGGGCGATCGCCGCCGTTACGGTTTGACTACCGTGGGTCGTCGTTGCGGCATTCACCGCCGGGTCAGCAGGTTCGGCATAGTAAGAATGCACAAAGTACACCCAGTCCCCATCGGCAACACCCTGCCACAGCGGGCACTGGGGTTGCGTCAGCGTGAGTTGGTTCCAGCCCATATGGGGAATGGTGAGGCCCGGCTCCGATTGAAATTTTTTAATCCGTCCAGGAATAACCCCCAGTCCAGATTCTATGCCTTCGTCACTGCCATCGAATAAGAGCTGTAGCCCCAGGCAAATACCTAGAAAAGGTTTGCCCCGACCAATTTGCTCCAGGATAGGCTCCACCAGCCCAGTCTCACGCAGGTGCCGCATGGCTGGGTCAAAGGCTCCATCACCGGGTAGCACTAGCGCATCGGCAGATTCTAAATCGGCCACGGTCTTGGTAATGTGGGGCGTTGCCCCGGCCAGGGCTAGCCCCTTGCAGGCCGAGTGCAGATTGCCCATGTCATAGTCAATTACGGCAATATTAGCCATCTGCTCTCCTACCCTCTAGTCTGCTCAGACTCTATCCTACCTGGCAGACCTGGGAGAATTTTGATTTTTGGATTTTAGCTGACGTAACATCAGCAGCTCTTCCCCACCTCCCCATCCACCTATCCACTCTCTCACCCGTTCACTCTCCCACCCATCTCCCCCTCTCCCATGCTCCTCACTACCTTCGCCCCCTGGCGCTCCCATCAGCCCTCCAATGCGGCTGACGATCTAGTCGCCTATCTCCAGCACCAGCAGCAAGTTCCACTGGGAACCACGGTTCTGCGCTGCGTTCCGGTCAGTTTTGAGCTAGCCCCAATTCGCGTTGTGGCCAAGCTGGTTGAGCTCCAGTCGCCTGTAGTGGTGTGCTGCGGTATGGCCGAGGGGCGCCGCCATTTGCACCTAGAACGCTATGGCAAAGGGGATGACCTGGCCCTGGCAACCTCCCTGCCGTTAGATGAGCTGATGGTGGGTACCCACCTGACCGGCATTAGCGACTGTGCGGGCACCTACGTTTGCAATCACCTCTACTACCGTCTGCTGGGGGCGATCGCCCAGTACCGCTGGCCGATCCAGGCTCTATTTGTGCATGTTCCCCCGCTCACGTCGGTCACGCAGCCCCTGCTGGCCCATGACCTGGCGCTCATACTGAGACGGCTGGCCCAGGTGGCCAGCCGCCCCAATCTAGATTGCGATGGCCTGGCGAACAATCGCCTAGTTAACGGTGGTTCTAAAGCGAATTAACCCGACCTGGTTACTGCCAACGGAACCGGCATTGACTACGACAGCCCCATTGCCCCGATTAACGCCGCAAAACGGCGGCAACGCCGCCCCAGGGGCAATAAATTGGCCGGGGTCACCGTCATTGGCGTTAGTGTAGTTGACCACGGGGCCAGCTGGCGATGACGACGCGATCGCCTCAATACCCTGCCCAGTCCCAAAGCTGTTGGGGTTAAAGGTGGTGCCAATGGGAATTTGATCGCACAACACGACATTGTTGGCAGCTCCGGCCCCAGAGTTAGCAAAGTAAACGGTGTACTCAATGCCGTCGCTGGTTTGAACAGAAGGGTCATCAATCACGTCAATGCCCTGGCCCAAACCGTTGCTTTGCAGCAGCACCAAAGCAGCACCATCGCCTACCACCTGATTAAAGTTGGGCAAAGGCGCAGGCCCAAACAAATTTGTAATTCGCTTTAACAGCGATAGGTTACCGCTCGGGGGAACTGTGGTCATCCGTCGAATTAAACCAAAGCCACCAGCTACTAGATCCAAGCCACCGGGAGAATTGCCGCCTAGGCCAGCCGTGTTCTGAGGAAAGACAGCTGGATTGGTAAAGTCAACGAGCTGAGCAGAGTTTCCCGTTACATCGGCGGCAAACAGTGAGTAACCAAAAAAGGGCTGAGTACTCTGGGGAGCTGGCAGTAGAGAGTTAATGGGGAAGAAAATACCGCGCACGCTCTGGGTACCAACCGGGTGGGTGGGCCGAAATTGAGGTGCCGTATTGGCAGGATCATCTCGCCTTAGCACTACAGAGGCCAAGGTAACCCCGATATCAGTAGTCCCGCCCCAGGCATTATTCGGCACCTGCACCAGCGGGCCATAGGCGGCTGGATCACCCGTCGCATCTATAGCGGTAATCGCTGCAATGGCAAAGGGGTCGTTGCCGCCCCGCTCCTGGATCAAAAACCCGACATTACCAACATCTGCGTCCGTTAGTTGCACTCCAGGATTGCCAATGATGTAGTCAATTCGCTCAATGTTGTTTCGGGTTTCTTGAACATTGATAGAGTTGTTGTTGAAAACGTTGTCAATACCACGATTGATGGCCCGACTGAGGAGCGCTTGCTCAACATTGTTCAACTCGCTAGGTCCTAAGATAATCCTGTCGGTGGCACCGGGGGTGGGGTCGACGTTCACCAGCACCGACTCATAAAACAGCTGAGATCTTTCGGCACCTAAATCGCCAAAGTTGGCGCCCGCGCGGCGAAACACAATGCGCTGGGGCAGACCCGCTGGAGGTAGTAGATCGATCGCCGGTTCAAACCGATCGCCTGCCGCAATCACCGCCTGGAGGATACGCTCTTGTCCTCCCCCAAAGGTCAGGTTAACCCCCCCAGCCAAGTTACAGTTCTCAAAACCTGTGGCAGCTGTGGCATCGCAAGGGTTGGCGTAGGGGGCAGGGGGGGTGTCGTAGGTAGTGGTAGTAGCTGAAGCCTGAGGTGGCGCAATAATCTGATTGACGCTGAAAAAGGGGGCCAGCTGGGCCATAGCTGGACTCGGTCCCACCACCAGCCCCAGCAGAACGATCGCCAAACCGCTTAGCCACCGTCTCCAGCCCCAGCGAGAACTACGGCGCACAAAGGAGCTTGCCTGACGATTGGTTGTAGAAGACGGACACATTGCAGACATTGGGAGTGGTAACTCAATCAGGACGACAAAACGTGACGGCTGAGGAGACGCCAGAGCCTCATTCCAGCTGAAGGTCAGCCTCTTGGTCGACAAAGATAATGTCGAGGCCGCGCAGGTCTCTGAAGACAAACTCCACCCGGCGATCGCGGGCGTAGGGAAGGGCACCGCTGCCCTCGCTGCGCCGCTGGGTCTCACCCAGGGGCAAAATTCGCATCCGCTCTGGCGGCACGCCCTGGGCAATGAGATAGTTGCGAGCTGCATTGGCGCGGCGTTCGCTCAGAGCCAGGTTGTAGGCGGCGCTGGCGCGAGGGTCGGTGTGGCCCTGTAGTTCCACCGTCAGGAAGGGGTACTCCAGTAGGGTAGCGGCAATCTGGTCGAGCACATCGGCACTCTCGGCGCTAATGTCGGCGCGATCGAGGGCAAAGTGAATGTTGCGCGGCACCTCCAGAACCAGGGGTTCGGGGGCCGGTTCTACCACGATGGGGGGCGGCTCCGGCGGGGCACAGTTGGGCAGCTCAACCCCAGGCGCCGGCAGCACCGGCCTTGAACCGTCAGCCGCCAGCACGGTGGCGACAGGGGCAGGTTCTGAGGTGCCCCACTGCGGATCAGAGGCGATCGCGCTCACCTGCGTCCCCGGCGGCAGGGCCAAACTGGCGCTAAAGGTGCCTTCAGGACTGGTGGTCACGGTGCCCAGCGGTTCGGTGAGGGGGCTATAGGGAAAGTCAGGCTCTTCGACTCGATAGAGGTCAACCTCGGTGCCGGGGTCAGCGGTGCCGGTCAGGGTCACTTGGGCCGCTCCGCTGACAAAGCTGTAGGCGTCAAACTGGGGCGAATTAATCGCCGCGTTGCCCGTCTCTCGCCGACGATGGTAAGAGTCGCGGGGCGGGTTAGGGCCGTCCCCTTTTTGAAAGTCATGGGCTCCAGTATTGCCCTGGGTGTTGAGGTCAATGCTGAGACCGTCTAGCCCGGCGAAGCGATTGCCGCGAATTTGGTTGCGGAGGCTCAGCGGGTAGGCGGTGATCGCTACTCCAGGCCCCGGCTGGTAGCCAATGAAGTTGTCGCTGAGCTGGTGGTCATCGCCCATCAGGTATACGGCGGCGCGCTCAAACCGACGCCCGTTGTACTGAATATCGTTGCCTGAGATCTGGGTGGCCCCGTCCGTCTTAAATAAATAGATGCCGCTGCCATCGTTGGCGCAGATCAGGTTGTCGGTAATGGTACTGGCGGCGATCGCCCCCTCCAGGCGAATGGCGTCGGGCATACCGGCCAGACCGTTGCCGATAATGGCGTTTTCGCTCACCTGCAGGCCGCTGGCCCGAAAGCCCGTAATGATCGCGCTGCCGTCGTGATTTTGAATTCGGTTGTTGCGAATGGTGGTTTCTACAGCGTTAAAGACGTTGACCCCAAAGGCGGACGGTACCGCCGGGAACTCGCCGTCGGGGGTCAACCCCAGCCAGTTTTGCTCAATCACCACGCCCCGGGGCGCAGCCTCGGCATCCTCTAGGCGGAACAACTCTAGGGCTGGGCTAAGGGGGCTAGCGTCGATCGGCGGGGCCAGGGCGCTGATGAAAATATCGGCGGGCGGCGTGGTCTGGGTAGCGCGATCGCTGGTTCTAAACCCATACAGGCTTAGCCCTCGTACCGTCACGCCATCGGCGGCGATGGTCAGTCCACGCGCCACTTCAGCCGCCTCGGCCACCGTTAGGCTCACCACGGGCGGGGCCGGAAACCTCGGGTCGTAGGAAGCCTCGGCGTCGTAGCCGGGCTGGGTGGTGCCATCAATGACCAGCTCAGGAGCGACAATTTCCGGCAGCAGATCGACTAGGGCAATGGTGGTCTGTTCCGCTGGCAACGCAAAGCCAATCTGCGATCCTTGGCCCGTCGGTAGGGGTTGCACAAAGGCCCGCTCAGCCTCGCTTAGCGCCGCTGGGGTCAGGGTGCCATTGGCTAATTCGATCGCCTCTCGCAGAGTCAGCCCCGAGTCGGCGGTCACGGGTCCATCCTGGTTGCTTGTGACCTGTAGGCTGTAAGCGGTCAGCGCCGATTGCCCCACCACGGGAGTTACCGTCAACACTAGCCCCGGTACGGCCAGGGCGACGGCGCCATATCCTATCCACCACCGCTGATTCATGCCTCACCTCCTGGGACCGTGTCAATTACCTCGGACTCAAGTCCTCCGGGCTCGGGCCCCTCAAATTCAATCTGGGCGGGCTCAAGCGGCGCGGGTTCGCTCACCTCAGGCTCAGGTATATCGATCAGGTCGGCCTCGTCCACGTAGGAGTCCTGCTGCTGCGGTGGCGATACAGGCTGCACCCCAAAGCCGTTAAACAACTGGTTAACCTTAGCCGTAATGCCAAAGTAGGGGCCGCTGGCCGATCGATAGCTGCCGCCACCCACAAACGTGCCGTCGTTAGCACCACCAAAGCTGTAGCCCAGTCCCAGCCGCACATCGGGCGTCAGATAGTAGCCCGTCTCCAGAGCGAAACCGGTTTCGTTGTAGCCCACCGCCGGCTGTCCCAACCAGCGCACTTCAGCCCCCACATCCCAGCGGTAGGCAAACCGATAGGTGGCCCGAGCCTGGGCCAGGTGAATGCTGTTTGAAAAGCCAAAATTTTGGGCCAGGTTGACAGTGCTGTAGCGCAGACCGTACTTACCGTAAAACTCCCATCGATAGCTAGGGGCGTAGATACCCTCCAGCGACAGGGTGTGGTCTTGGGCCTCGGCACTGGTGCCCTGAAGAATGCTGTCTGGGGTACTGCCGGGGTTGCGGCGATATTCGTAGCTGAGCAAACCGTTAAACTCGTCGCTGACAGGGTTGCGGTAGGCCAGCCCCAGGCGCAGACTGCTGGAGTTGCCCAAGACATCGGTAATGGTTTGGTTGGCAAAATTAGCTAGGTCAAACCGGGCCAGGCCGGTGAGCGATTCGGTAATGCGCCCAGCCGCCGCCCCACCCAGAACTAGATTGCTAGATCCAGGTGAGTCACGATACTCAATGCGGCCACTGGCCTGCCAGTCGGGATTATCGGTATACTCTAGCCCCACAGAGTAAACGGTGGAAGCCAGCAGCCCTAGGGAGGTGCCCCCCTGACCGACGGCAAAGGGTTGGGCAAACTGCTGCCCCGCTCCGGTGAGATTAAATCCGTCGCCAAAAATACGCTCAAAGCCAAAGGTGGCTCGCAGACCCGGTGCCAGCACCAGGCGGTGGTTAAGACCGATCGCCCCCTGGCCGGTAATACCGTTATAGCCTCCTAGTAGGGAGTAGCGGTTGGTCAGGGTCGTATTTTCATCGAGTTCGTAGTCGACCAGGGTATCGAGGCTGGTAATGGAGCCTGGCCCGTTGCCCCCCGACAAAAACTGCTGGGCCAGGCGCAGACTGACGCCGGGCTGCACGTCCCACTCTAGCCC
>JBARVK010000399.1:0-11863 GCA_049646225.1 Nodosilinea sp. | reverse complement strand
GAGTATGGGTCTGTCAAGCGAGTTCAGCTACCCACCGATCGCGAAACGGGCCGCATGCGCGGTTTTGCTTTCGTAGAAATGGCGGCTGATGCTGAAGAAGCCGCTGCCATCGAAGCCCTCGACGGCGCCGAGTGGATGGGCCGCGACCTCAAGGTCAACAAAGCCAAGCCTCGCGAAAATCGCGGTGGCGGCGGTGGCGGTGGCTACCGTGGCGGTGGCGACAGCTTCTCCCGCGGCGGCTACTAAACACTCCGGCTTTACTGGGTCTCTGACGAAAGTTTGAGCCTAAAGCATAGCCAGATTCTTAAAGAGGTTGAGATCGATCTGCTTAGATCCGTCTCAACCTCTTTTTTATGTTGTTGACGGGTTGAGTCAATTCCCTGCTCCTCGGCACAAGGGGCAAACCCTGACTCTCGCCTTCCTTGGATATTGAGCGAGTCGACCTGACCAAGATAGTAGGTGGGTGATATCCAAGGTCTAGGACAGCGCTAGCACCCCCTCGCGGTCGACAGGGTGCGCCTTGATGGTCGGCTGTAGCATATCCGTCAGCAGGGCCGCCGGCGGGAGACTGTGAGGCCAGGCGAAAGCATGGCGAAAGGCCGCTTCCTGGCAGATCTGTAGCTCTTCAAACCCGATCACATCGTGGGTGAGCAGGTTTTCGTACTCAAAGGGTAGGCGCACGTTGTGCAGTCCGGCGTTGTCGGTGCAGATGGCGATATCGACCCCGGCCTCAAAGCAGCGATCGAAGACGACCTTGAGCTGGTGAATCTCGTCTAGCGTGCCGGTTTTGAGATAGGTGGTAGGGCACACCTCCAGGCACTGCCCGCGCGCCGCCACCTCTTTGAGCAGCTCAGGGTGCCGCAGGGGAATTTGAATGCCGTGGCCAATGCGCATCAGGTAGGGCAGCAGCTGTGGGTGATTGCCGTCTACGGTTTCATAGAGATGACCGGTGGTCTTTAGGCCCAGGTCTTGGGCGCGCTGGTAGAGCTGGGTAAACTCGTCAAGGCGATCGCCATAATTGGCATCACCGCCCGCTACATCCACCGCACAGACATATTCAGAAAACTGACCCGCCAGCTCGACAATGGCCCGATTCACCTCATGGGGCAGCCGCGAGTGCATGCAGAGAATCTGCTTGGTCACAATCGGGTACTCAGGCTGCTGGCTAGCTTTGCCGACAATCTCGACGATCTCAGCCATTGCCTCAATCCGCTCGTTCTGAGGTAAATGCTCTGGGGTGCGCAGGTAGGGGGTATAGCGCAGCTCTAGGTAGGCCAAATTCTCGAAGATGTAAGCGCCCCGTATCAGACGGTAGATGAAGTAGGGCAACGCCTCATGGGTTTGCACGCTCTCTACTAGAGTATGCAGCTCCAGGTACTCCGCCAGAGTGTTGCGGGGGCGGGTATAAAACTGCTCGAAAGCAGGGTAATCGGCAAACTGGCCCGAGAGATCGGGGCGGTTGCGCTCAAAATAGCGCCACAGCACTCTAGGTACCACCGAACCGCCCAGGTGGCGGTGTAGCTCAGCATATAGACTCACGGGAACCTCCGCCTTACGTTAGGGCTGTAGATGAGCTAAAGCCCGCGATCGCCCCATTTGAGGGGTTTGGGGCCGGTCTACGACCATCGCAAATCCGAATAAAATCTAAAGAAATGTAAATCGGTATCCTTTCGTTGTACCGCATATTTTACTAATTGGGTATAAGGTTAAATACATTTAATTTGCTGGGGTTCAGGCCTTAGAAGGAGCTGGCTTCGACTGAGCTGCGACATTTTGAGTTGACACAATAACCTTTGCCTAGCAATAATGGGAATTTGTGTGAACTTTAGAATCTGAATTCCCTTGGCAAACGTTGTAGTAATTGGGGCCCAGTGGGGCGACGAAGGTAAGGGCAAAATTACCGATTTGCTGAGTCGTTCGGCAGACGTAGTGGTGCGCTACCAGGGCGGGGTCAACGCAGGGCATACCGTCGTTGTTAAGGGGCAGACGTTTAAGCTGCACCTGATTCCCTCTGGCATCCTGTACCCCGATACTGAATGCGTCATTGGCAGCGGCACCGTCATTGACCCCAAGGCGCTCATCGGTGAACTCGACAAGCTTGATGAGCTGGGGATATCTTCTAAAAATCTGTTCATTTCCAATGCCGCCCACGTCACCATGCCCTACCACCGCCTGATCGATCAGGCATCGGAGGAGCGGCGGGGTAACCACAAAATCGGCACCACCAAGCGCGGCATTGGCCCTACCTATGCCGACAAGTCAGAGCGAATCGGCATTCGCGTGATTGACCTGATGGACTATGCTCGCCTGCGTAAGCAGCTGGAGTGGACAGTTCAGTATAAAAACGGCATTCTCGAAAAGCTCTACGGCCTTGAGCCCCTCGACCCGGCGGCGGTTGTCGATGAATACATTGAGTACGCCGAGCGGCTGCGGCCCCACATCATCGATAGCTCGCTGCATGTCTATCGGGCCATCCGCGATCGCAAAAATGTCTTGTTTGAGGGTGCGCAGGGTACCCTGCTCGACCTCGACCACGGTACTTACCCCTATGTCACCTCATCCAATCCGGTGGCGGGCGGGGCCTGCATTGGCACCGGCATTGGCCCGACGGTGATCGATCGCGTGATTGGGGTTGCCAAGGCCTACACCACGCGGGTAGGCGAAGGCCCCTTCCCCACCGAGCTGACCGATGGAGTAGGGGAACTGCTCTGCGATCGCGGGGCTGAGTTTGGCACTACCACGGGTCGCCGCCGCCGCTGCGGCTGGTTTGACGCCGTCATTGGCCGCTATGCGGTTCGCATCAACGGCCTCGACTGTTTGGCCATCACCAAGCTCGACGTGCTCGATGACGTTGATGAGATTGAGGTGTGTATCGCCTACGAGCTCGATGGGGAGCGCTGCGAAGAGCTACCGGCCAGTGCCGATGCCTTTAGCCGCTGCAAACCGATCTATAAGACCATGCCCGGCTGGAAACAACCCACCGATCACTGTCGATCGCTCTCTGATCTGCCCAAAGCGGCCCTAGACTACCTGAAGTTTTTGGCCGAGCTAATGGAGGTGCCGATTGCGATCGTATCGCTGGGGGCCAGCCGCGATCAGACCATCATCGTAGAAGACCCCATTCACGGGCCCAAGCGAGCGCTACTCTACGAGAATGGCGAGGCTCAAGTAGCCTGAGGGTTAAGCCAAGTTTGTTTTTAATTATTCATCAACGGGGGGATTTTCCATGGAACTAATGATTGAGTGTAAACCACGTGACCCTAAGGCCAAACCCAATGCCTTACGTCGCCAGGGGCTGCTGCCCGCTGTACTCTACGGTCACGAGGGCACTGAGTCGGTGTCGCTAACCGTTGATAGACACGCGGCTGATATGCTGCTGCGCAAAGCGGCGGTCAACAACACCATGATTGACCTGAAAATTCCCGATATGCCCTGGAATGGCAAAGCGCTGCTGCGGGAAGTGCAGGCTCACCCCTGGAAAAATTCGCTGTACCACCTCAGCTTTTTTGCGGTTAAGGCTCAGGATGCGGTAGAAGTCGGCGTTGCCCTCAATTTCGTAGGCGAGCCCACGGGCGTTCAAAACGACGGCGGCGTGCTCAACACCGAAGTGAACGAAGTCACTGTCAAGTGTAAGGCGATCGATATTCCCGAGGTTATCGATGTCGACGTGTCAGGTCTAGGCGTAGGCGATTCACTCACCGTGGCCGATCTGGTGCTGCCTGAAGGGGCTGTGGTGGCTGGTGACCAGACTCAAACCATTGCTACCGTGCTCCAGGGCCGCAAGGCTGAGAGCGAAGATGGTGAAGCATCTGCGTCCAGTGCAACCCAAACCCTAGCGGCAGAATAGTCATCGCTTTAGGATGCGTCATCCTGAAGGGAGTTTGAGGTTGTGTCGGTAACGATACAGGTATAAAAGTAGGGGCTGGGAATAGTATTCCTGGCCCTTCATAGTGTTAAGCAGTTTTTGGCAGGTAGATAATGGCCGCTTCCGCGCTTCCTGGTCTCATTCAGCACATGTGTCAACCGGAGTTTTATCCCCACCCGGTCGCTGAGCCCATTCGCCTGCTGCAAACTCATGTCTCCTACGTGCTGCTGACCGGCGACTACGTCTACAAAGTGAAAAAGCCGATGAACTTTGGCTTTTTAGACTATTCCACCTTAGAAAAGCGGCACCACTTTTGCCACGAAGAACTGCGGCTGAACCAGCGAGGAGCCGGATCGCTGTACCTGGAGGTAGTCCCTGTGAGTCAGGTGGGGGATGCTTATCAGCTGGGCGGCGACACCCCGGTGGAGTATGCCATCAAGATGGTGCAATTTCCCCAAGACACGCTGCTCAGTGCCCTGTACGATCGCGGTGAACTGACCGACACCCTGATGGAAGACCTGGCGGTGGCGGTGGCCGACTTTCACCTGGGGGCCGACACCAATGACCACATTCGCAGCTTCGGCGCGGTAGAGCAAATTCGCCAGGCCTTTGACGAAAACTACGCCCAAACCGAAGGCTTTATCGGTGGCCCCCAGACCCAGACCCAGTTTGACGAGACCAAAGCCTACACGGATGGGTTTTTTGCGGCCCACCCGGATTTGTTTGAGCGGCGGGTGGGCCAAAACTGGATTCGCGCCTGCCACGGCGATCTGCACCTCAACAATATCTGCTGCTGGCGCGATCGGCTTTACCTGTTTGACTGCATTGAGTTCAATGAGCCTTTTCGCTACGTCGATGTGATGTACGACGTGGGTTTTGTGGTGATGGACTTGCTCTCCAAGGACTGCGCTGACCTAGCCACCGTTTTTTTGAATCACTATCTGGAGCGCACGGGCGATTGGGAGGGGGTACAGCTGTTGCCCCTCTACATTAGCCGTCAGGCCTACGTGCGCGCCAAGGTAACATCGTTTTTGCTGGGCGACCCGTCGGTGGATGACGATACCAAGCGCCAGGCCTCGGAGACAGCGGCGGCCTACTACCGCCTGGCCTGGTCGGTGTGTCAGCCCCGCAGCGGCCAGATATACCTGATGGCAGGGTTATCTGGTTCGGGTAAGTCCACCACGGCTCGGCTGCTGGCCAGGCAAATTAACGCCATTCACCTGCGCAGCGATGCGGTGCGCAAACACCTGGCCGGTGTGCCCCTGACTGAGCGCGGCGACGATAGCCTCTATACCCCGGCCATGAACGACAAGACCTACGATCGCCTGCTCGACCTCGGCCTTGCTCTGGCTCAAGCGGGGTATTCGGTGGTTCTCGACGCCAAGTACGATCGCGCCAGTCGGCGCCAGTCGGCCATCGAGCACACTCAAACCGCTGGACTACCGCTAACCATTCTGCACTGTACGGCCCCGGCGGCGGTGCTGGAACAGCGGGTGCGCGATCGCGCGGGCGACATTGCCGATGCCACCGTAGCCGTGCTCCAGCACCAGCACATGGAGCCCTTCACCGAGCCCGAACAGCCGCTGGTGCAGGCGATCGACACCACCCAGGCGGTGCCTCAGCAGTTAGCCGCTATAGTAGGGGCATAGGGGCCTGCCTGGCCTCGCTAGCGCTTGAGAGAGGACAAATCGGTGGCCGATAAGATCATTCCCCCCGCGTTAAAAATTTGGCTGGCCTTTTTGTTTTTGTTTTTGCTGCTGGGCTACGACGTGGTGCCCAGTATTTTGCTGGGGGCGATCGCCGGGTTCGCGGGGGGGACGATTCAGGCCTGGTGGATGACACCCGGCGGCGAGCCTACGACAACCCTAGAACTACCTGCTAGGCTGCGTCAGCTCGACCCCAAGCGCCTGCCCCTGGGCAACTTTTTTAGGCGCGGCGGCAGCCCACGGGTGCCCCGAGCGCGACGATAGCCATCGCCAGGCCATCGCCGGGCATACTGAGTGGTAGCATTTTTGATCGCCCGGTATGGCAGAACGAGCGTATTGGCTGGCCTGGACTCAGGCCAAGGGCCTGGGGCCAATTTTGTTGAAGCGTCTGTGCAGCCATTTTGGTACCTTGAGCACCGCCTGGCGTGCTAGTGGGGCCGAGCTGCTGGAAGTAGACGGCATTGGTCTGGGACTGGGGTCGAGCCTGCTGGCGTACCGGCAGACGGTTGATCCTCTGGCTCTGTTGGCCCGCTACGAGCAGCAGCAGACCAACTTCTGCACCCCCGCCGATGCCGAATACCCGGCGCTGCTCTACGAAATTGACGACCCGCCGCCGGTCCTCTTTTATCGAGGCCGACTGGAGCTGGCCAGTGCGCTGCAGGTGATGCCCTCGGTGGGGGTGGTGGGCACTCGCAATCCGTCCGACTACGGTCGGCGGTGGACCTGTCGTCTCGTCCAGCAGCTGGTCAACCACGATGTGGTGGTGGTGTCGGGGTTGGCCAAAGGGGTCGATCGCTATGCCCACCAGCAAACCCTCGATAGCCGTGGGCTGACCATTGCCGTACTGGGAACAGGCGTTGATCAGGTCTATCCCTCAGTCAATCGCGATCTGTACGATCGCATTGCCCACCACGGGCTGCTGCTCAGTGAACACCCCAACGGCACACCCCCTGAGCGCGCCCACTTTCCCCGCCGCAACCGCATTATTGCCGGGCTCAGCCGAGCGGTGGTGGTGACCGAGGCTCCGGCACGATCGGGGGCGCTGATTACGGCGCAGCTGGCCAATGACTATGGCCGCGACGTGTTTGCGGTGCCGGGATCGCTGGACAATCTCAACAGTGAGGGCTGCCTGGAGCTGATCAACCAGGGTGCTCAAATGATTTTGAACGATATGACATTAATTGCGGCCCTGGGGCAGCTACCCCAGCTCAGGCCTGTTGAGTCAGAGGCCATGGGCCCAGAGCCAGTGAGGCCAGTCGCCAGTAGAACTGATGAGGCACGCGATCGCATCACTCACACCACCACCCCGTCGCCGTCGCTATCGCCCGCTATGGCGCAGGTACTGGCAGCCATCACCGACAAGCCCGCAACCCTCGATCACCTGGTAAACAAGATCGCCCAGCCGACGGGCGAAGTGCTGGCGACCCTAGTGCAGCTAGAGCTGCTGGGGCTAGTGACCCAGCTGCCGGGGATGCGCTACCAACGCGGCTAGTCATCCTCACAGTCTGGCCAATCGCAGTCCTGCTGCAAAAACTCAAACCGCAGGCTACCCAGTTTGACCAGGTCCCCATCCTGAAGGTGATGGCGCTGGGTTGGCGTTAGGCCGCGACCATTCACCCAGGTGCCGCCGCCACCCAGATCAGTGATAAAAAAGCCCTGCAATAAATCAAAGTGGATGGCGGCATGGTAGTCAGCAATGCCGGACTGAGGCATGGCCACCGTGCAGCGGCTGCTCTGGCCCAGCAGCCAGCGAGTGCCGCAGAGGGTGAGCTGAATAGCGCGATCGGAGTTGATATTGGTGCTGAGAAAGGCACGCCCTTCGGTCACAATGCCCTGTATGTACCAGTCGGTGCGGTAGCAGTGGTTTTGGGCTGTCAAAATAGGGTCAATGACATCGGCTACCTGCTCTAGGTCATAGCTCAGGTTGCGAAAGAGGGTATCTAAAATCCAGGGAGAAGAGTCTGCTGGTCTACTGCTATCGAGGTCTATGGGGACTGTGCTGGGCGAGTTCTGCTTAGCATTAGCAGAAAAAAACTGTGAGGAAACCATAGCGAACCGTCGTCTACCACTAACTACGTCTCTAGACAAGGCACTCACTAACCGCAGCAGCTCGGGCCGTAGCCCTTCACCGTGGTGGTCATAGTTGTGATGTACCTGATCTATGCACCCACGCTCTAGGCATGTGGCCCAGGGCGTTGTAGAAACTCCTTAGGGAATGTGTACGTAGGGAAGGTGTACGTAACGCGTGACGATTTTCTCAAGCGCCTGACCCGGTTGGGATTGGCTCTCGCCATTAAACTGGGTTTGTACGGATTGCACAATCCTAGAACTCGGGTTGTTTATAAAAGCTTTATGGTTTATCCGTAAATTCACGGAGGAGCTTTAATTGCCTGCTAGCCTTTGCGGCGTTTGCTCCTGCTCTGCTATATCATCAGGGTGATTTCGCCTCTGGAAGGAACCTGTGGTCACCCCCTCCACTCGCGCTCAGCCACCCCTGGAGTTCATTCCTCCCGCATTAGATTTGCGACTGTTGGCCCTGATGCGGTTGGCAGTTCCTCACTGGATGCGCTGGCGCGAGCAGCTTCGGCAGGTAGATGTGGTCAACGCCGACGGGCTAGTGCATCTGCTGAGGGCGTTCGATGCCCAAGAAACTCGTCTTTTATTAGCTTTCCGTCATCCCAGCCCGTTGGACTCCTACTGCTTGGCCCATCTGCTGTGGTCTGCGGTGCCCCACCGAGCTCGGGAGCTGGGGATTGACCTAAAGCGCCCGGTTCACGGCCACTTCATCTACGATCGCGGCATTCCCCTGTGGGCCGGTGAATGGGTCGGGTGGATCTACAGCCGCCTGGG
This sequence comes from Nodosilinea sp., assembly GCA_049646225.1. GTDB lineage: Bacteria > Cyanobacteriota > Cyanobacteriia > Phormidesmidales > Phormidesmidaceae > Nodosilinea. The sequence goes on along the minus strand of JBARVK010000399.1, from coordinate 3,442 downwards.
GGGCACCCCCATCCAGCGGGGTAAGGTCGATCGCCAGGGGCTCAGGTCGGCCCGCCAGCTGTTGGCTAACGGACAATTTCCCCTGGCCGCCGCCCCCGAAGGCGGCAACAATGGGCATACCGAAATTGTCAGCCCCCTGGAGCCGGGGGTGGCGCAGATGGGGTTTTGGTGTGTAGAAGATATGCAGAGCCAGGGCCGGCCTGAGCAGGTCGCGATCGCACCCCTGGGCATTGCCTACCGCTACATCACCCCGCCCTGGCCCGAACTCGATCGCTGGCTCGATCGCCTGGAGCAGGAGAGTGGGCTGACGTCGCCTGATCTGGTTTATCCGCCAGGGGATACCTCAGACGCAGCAATGGCACACCGCTACCAGCGGCTCTACGCCCTGGGTGAGTACCTCCTAACCCTGATGGAGGGTTACTACAACCGGATCTACAGCGCTAATCTTGCCAGTGTAAACTCCGACGCTGAGCCGCCCGCCAGTGCTCTGGGCGATCGCCTCAAGGCCCTGATGAATGCAGCGCTCGAAGTGGCGGAAACCTACTTTAAACTATCGGCCAAGGGCAGCGCGATCGATCGCTGCCGCCGCATCGAGCAGGCCGGGTGGGAGCGCATCTTTCGGCAGGATATTGCTGGTGCATCGCCCTTGTCACCAGTGGCGCGGGGCCTGGCCGATCGCGAGGCCGAAGAAGCCTCTCTGCGCATGTGGCACATGCGTTTGGTCGAAAGCTTTGTCGCCGTCACCGGGCAGTACGTAAAGCAGCGCCCCTCCGCCGAGCGCTTTGCCGAAACAGTGATGATTCTGCGCGACACGGTGTGCCTAATCCAGGGCCAGAACCCGTTCCCCCGGCCCAAGCTGGGGCCGCAGCGGGCGGTGGTAACGGTGGGAGAGCCGATCTCAGTCAGCGATCGCTGGCCCGACTACAAGACCAACCGCAAACAGGCCGTCGCCCAGCTCACTGCCGACCTGCAGGCGGCCCTAGAAGCCATGATTCCACCGCCGCCTTCGGTATGATGAGCTAGGTTCTCTTTAGGCCTGGGTATGAACGACGAACTCTTTCAGCGGTTTACTGTCGCCTCGCGCCACCTTAACCTGTCTCCACTGCTATCGTCTGAGGAGATTGAGCAGTTTCGGGTTACCTATGGCAGTCGTACCCTGGCTGTTCTCGAAGATGCACTATTAGACATGGAGCCCGATGGCAAGCTCATCTTCACCGGCCACCGGGGCTGTGGCAAATCGACTCTGCTCAATGAGCTGGCGCTAAACATGCGCAAGCAGGGGCTATTTGTTTCCTTCTTTTCCATTGCCGACATGGTGGAGATGTCAGCAGTTAACCACATCAATATTCTCTACTCCATTGCGCTGAAGCTGTTGCAGCGGGCCGTCAACCTAGAGGTGCCGATTCCCGACAGTGTGCAGGAGTCGCTGAAAACCTGGTTTACCCAGACCAAATCGCGCACCTACACTGACCAGCTCAAGCAGGAGATGGGGCTAGGGGGCGACTTTTTTAAGCTGTTTACCGCCAAACTGCAAAAGGAAGACTCTTTTCGCGAAGAGATCAAAGAAACCTATGAACGCCGCGTGTCTGACCTGACGCAGCACATTGACCAGATCGCCGCTGCCATTCAAGCCGCCACCGGCAAAGAGGTGCTGGTGATCATCGACGATCTTGACAAGCTGGATCTGGCGGTGGTGGAAGCTATCTTTAGCGACAACATCAACGCGCTATTCTCCCCCCGTATTCGCATTTTGTTTACCATCCCTATTGCGGTAGTGCGCGATACTCGGCTGAAGGCGACACTCGACACGATGTGCCAAGTAGTGCTGCTGCCCGTAACCAAGTTTTATCCCCAGGATGTTGCTCACCAGCCCGATGCCGCCCCCATCGAGTCCAGCGTGGCAACGCTAGAAGCGATGCTAAAAAAACGCATCGAGCCTGACCTGATTGAGCCCGACACCCTCCGGCAGATGGTACTGCTGAGCGGCGGCGTGCTGCGGGAGCTGGTGCGCCTAGGCAAAGAGTGCTGCCGCGAATGTCGGCTAGAGCTGAAGCTTGACCCTACCAACACCACCCAAAAAATTGATGCCGCCATTCTGACCGCCGCGCAAAAGTCGCTGCGCAACCAGTACGCCCGCCCCCTGGGCAACAATCAGTTCAATCTGCTGGCTGAGACCTACCGATCCTTCGCCCCGCCCGACGCTGGGGATGAGAAATTTTTAGACCTCCTTCATGGGCTGTATGTGCTGGAATATGAGAATGACGACCTCTGGTACGACCTGCATCCCCTAGTCACCGATCTGCTCAAGCGCAAAAATTTGATCTAGCTCCCCAAGATCCCAGGGTTCTTTGAGAACCCTAGGATCTGCCCCCCCACAGGCAGCTCCCAATGCCCCCTGCTGACCTCTCACCCCTGAACGATCGCGAGTACCGCAAGCTGCTGCTGACGCTGACCCTCAACAGCCAGCAGCTCGATTTGCTGATGGCCATCACGGACGATCGCAACCTGCAAGACCAGCTGATCACCGCCTACGAAGCGGATCTAAAAGACCAGGGCATTGCCCCCCTGCGTGCCCGCCTCGACCCCAAACGCCCCAGCCTGCGCGCTGCTCTGGAAGAACTGGTAGCCCAGACCCCCGCCCTGCAAAACGGGGAACCCGCCGTGGTGACGGTGCTAAACGCGGGCGAGCTGCTGGGGGTGCGCCTCAGCGATGAAAAATCTGAGCAGGAGAAGTTTTTCTTCTCGCTACAGTGGACTCGGGAAGCGCTGCGAAATTTTGCCTTCCCCATTGTGCTGTGGCTGCCGGATGCCGTGGCAACCCGCCTGGCCCAGCAGGCCCCCGACTTTTGGAGCTGGCGCGGCGGCGTATTTGAGTTTGTCGCCGAGGCGCGAGTGCCGGAGGCAGGGCGAGAACTGTTGCCGATGCCCAGCCACGAGATGGCGGAGGAACGGGAGAAAAGCCCGGTGGCCATTGCTGACTTGCAACAGCAGATCGCCCAGCTAGAGGCCACTGCCCCAGAGTCGCCGCTGCTGATTACCCTCTACAACAATTTGGGCGAAGCCTATGAAGACAAGTACGACTACAAGCAGGCGCTAGAACTGTACGAAAAGGCGCTGACCCTGGCAAAGGCCAAAAGCGACCCCGTCGGGGAGGCCAGAACGCTGCGAAACTTGGGAGATGCGCTGTACTACTGCGGGCGACCGTTTCAAGCGCTGGGTTTTTACCAGCAGGCGTTGGCTAAAGATCGCGAATTGGGCGATCGTAGTGGAGAATCTACAACACTCAATCAACTGGGTAATACGTACGGTTCACTGGGCCAATACCAACAGGCCATTGAGTACCTTCAGCAGTCGTTAGCGATCGCGCGGGAGATCGGCGATCGCCGTGGCGAGGTCAGTTCCCTCGGCAATTTAGGCAGTGCGTGCGGTTCACTCGGCCAAT
>JBARVK010000398.1:0-3389 GCA_049646225.1 Nodosilinea sp. | reverse complement strand
TCGCCAGAGTAACCGATTGCCCTTGCTGCAGCGATCGCAGCATCGCATGCACCAGGCGTTTTGCCGCATCACCCTGCCAGCGCTCTAGCCACACCCGCATGTGCCCCCCGCAAACGCCCTGAGTCTGCCTCTGGGGTGCCCCCGACAAGTCAATCTCGACAAACTGCTTTCTGCCGGTTTTAAGGACGTCCTGGGCCTGGCGCAGCACCTTCGCTTCCCCCGCCCCACCGCCAATGGTGCCAAAGGCCTGCCCGGTGGCATCGACCACCAGCTTCGCCCCTACTTCGCGCGGCACAGACCCCCTAACATTGATGACAGTGGCAAGAACAGCCGGGCCGCGATCCAGGGCCTGGTCCAGTTGCTGAAAACTACTAACCATATCGTGCGTCAATGGCTTGGCCGCAGGGAGACAGCTGCTCCTGCTTTTCTATCAAGACATAACTCTCACGGATTGCCCCACATTTACCGACGCCTTCACCGCCTCGATCGCCCAAAGGGTTGCCTCCGGGGTCGCCGGTAGCCCTAGGGGCACGTAGTCGGCATTGCCAAAGGCCGCTACCGCCGCGCGAATCGCCTCCCGCACCGACATCGCCAGCATAAACGGCGGCTCGCCCACCGCTTTGCTGCCGTAGATTACCCCGTCCTGGGCGGCCCGCTCCAGCAGGTGGACGGTGAAGTTTTCTGGAATCTCGCTGATGGTGGGGATCTTGTAGGTGCTGGGGGCAAAGGTGCGCAGGCGGCCCTCGCCATCCCACACCAGTTCTTCCATGGTCAGCCAGCCCATGCCCTGCACAAAGCCACCTTCGATCTGGCCGCGATCGACTAGGGGGTTGAGCGATTCGCCGACGTCGTGGACAATATCGACCTGGCGCAGCTTGAAGGTGCCGGTAAAGCCGTCGACTTCGACCTCCGACACGGCGCTGCCGTAGGCGTAGTAGTAGAAGGGCCGACCCTTGCCCAACTTGGGATCCCAAAAAATGTTGGGGGTGCGGTAAAAGCCGGTGGCCGAGAGGCTAATGCGCTCGCTGTAGGTCTGCATTACTACCTCGTCGAAGGCAATACGGGCACTGGGGTAGGTGCGGCAGTAGATCCAGTCGTCTTCGAAGACCATATCTTCAGGGGCATCCAGGTTCAGCATGCGCACGGCTACTCCGGCCAGGCGATCGCGCAGAATTTCGCAGGCATTCTTCACCGCCTGACCGTTCAGGTCGGAGCCGCTGGAGGCCGCGGTGGCCGAGGTGTTGGGCACCTTGTCGGTGCTGGTGGGCATCAGCCGAATGCGATCGATCTTCACGCCCAGCGCCTTGGCCGCCACCTGAATCATTTTGGTGTGCAGCCCCTGACCCATTTCAGTACCGCCGTGGTTGAGCTGAATGCTGCCATCGGTGTAGATCAGCACCAGCGCCCCAGCCTGGTTGTACATCACTTTGTTAAAGGAAACGCCGAACTTGACCGGGGTGATGGCCAAGCCACGCTTTTTGTAGGGGCTGGTCTCATTGAAGGCCGCGATCGCCGCCCGCCGTGCCATGTAGTCAGAGCCGTCCTTGGCCTCCTGCCAGACGCGGGCGATGCGGTTATCGACGATCTCCTGGTCGTAGTGGGTGGTGCAGGTGGCCCCGGTGCCGTGGTAGAAGTTGCGCTCGCGCACCACATCGGGGGGCAAATTGAGGGTGCGGGCAATGCGATCGACCACCTCCTCGATCACGATCATGCCTTGGGGGCCGCCAAACCCGCGGTAGGCCGTATTCGACACCCGGTTAGTCCTGGCAATCCGCCCCTCCACCACCAGGTTGGGGATGTAGTAGGCGTTATCCACGTGCAGCATGGCCCGCCCCAGCACCGGCGGCGAGAGATCAAGGCTCCAGCCGCCGTCGGCGGTCAGGGTGGCTTTCATAGCGGTGATGTGGCCCTCGCCGTCAAAGCCCACTTCGTACTCGCCCAAAAAGCCGTGGCGCTTGCCGGTGATCAGCATGTCGTGGTGGCGACGCAGGCGGCAGCGAGCCGGTCTGCCGGTTTTGTAGGTGGCCAGGGCCGCCGCCGAGGCAAAGGGGTTGGCCTGGGATTCTTTGCCGCCAAAGCCGCCGCCCATGCGCAGGCAGGTGCACACTACACGGTTCTCGGGCAGCCCCAGAATGCGGGCCACAATGTGCTGGGTTTCGGTGGGGTGCTGGGTCGAGGCGTAGATTTGGAGGTTGCCCTCGCCGTCGGGTACAACCCAGCTGGTTTGGGTCTCGAGGTAGAAGTGGTCCTGGCCGCCGATTTCAACTTCGCCAGCGAAGGTATGTTCAGACTGGGCAATCACCGCGTCGGGGTCGCCCCGGCGGATGAACTGAGGGTCGCTGTGGTAGCTATGGGCCGCGATCGCTTCCCTGATGGTCTTAATCGCGGGCAGCGGCTCGTATTCCACCACGACTTTGCCCGCCGCCTTACGAGCCGCCGCCTCGGTTTCGCCCACGGCCCAGGCCACCACCTGGCCATAGTAGCTGACCTCGTCAGTGGGCAGCAGCACCTCATCGTGGACGATCACCCCGGTGTTGTTCTCCCCCGGCACGTCGGCAGCGGTGAGTACGGCCACGCAGCCGTCCACCTCCAGGGCTGGGCCGGTATCGAGCGCGGTGATAGTGGCTCGGGTATGGGGCGACGTTACGGGATAGAGGGAGAGCATCCCCGCCGGTTCGCGCTGGTCGTCGGTGTAGACGGCCGTACCGCTGACGTGGCCGACAGCGCTCTCGTGACTTTGGCGTTGGCCGACTGGGCTCATGGGGTACCTCGCTGGGTTTTGGATTGGCGATTTTGGATTTTGGACATCCCCTCTGGGGAGGGGCAGGGGTGGGCCAGGTAAGGATTTTGGATTGACGATTTTGGATTTTGGATTTCTCTTTCAGCAAAAGACCGTCAACCGTAGGGTGCATTCGCGCAGCAATGCACCGATTGAGAATCTTAAAGCTCAGGGAAATTCCACAAAGAACTTCTCGAACAAGTTCACCACCAGACGCTTGCGGTACTCGGCGCTGCCGCGCAGGTCGGTCAGCGGGGTAAACGCCTCTTGCAACAAAGGCTTGGCGGACTGGATTGTCTCAGCATTCCACGGCTTGCCCGTCAGGAACGCCTCAACCTCCGTGGCCCTAGCCGGAGTCGCGGCCACCCCGCCGTAGCCGAGCCGTGCCCTAAGAACGGTATTGCTGGCATCTACATCCACCACAAAGGCCGCCGCCACAATGCTGATGTCGTCGGTGCCGCGCTTGCCGATTTTGTAGGACTGGGTGAGGCGGCGAGTCGTCCCAGGCGGCAAAGCTTTGGGAATTTGCACCGAGACAATCACCTCTTCCGGTTGCAGTTCGGTCTGGCGGTAGCCGGTGAAGAAACTGGCCAGGGGCAGAGTGCGTTCC
>JBARVK010000397.1:0-2887 GCA_049646225.1 Nodosilinea sp. | reverse complement strand
CACTGTGACTGATAGCTTCAATCTAGGGGGCAATTGGTTGACCCAGGCTAAATAGAGCCTGGACAAGCGATCTGTGGTACTAAATCTACGTAGCCTGTATCAATTGGTAATTAATCAATGTCGCTTCAGCTCCGCCGAGATGTACATACTCTCGGCGGTGGTTTTGTTTTATGGCAAGCTGCGGCTCTCAAGCTGAGCTGGGCGGGGTTTGCGCCAATCAGCGGGCTAGTCTACCAGCTCAAACGGAGCGCCGGGTGCGTTCACCCCGCTCCGTTGCCTTACTTAATTTAACGCCCGCCAGGTGGCAGGGCCAACAATGCCATCTACGGTGAGGTCATTGGCTGCCTGAACCTGCCGCACAGAGGCTTCAGTTTGGCTGCCAAAAATGCCGTCGATCGCGCCGTTGTAAAATCCTTTAGTCTTTAATCGCTGCTGGAGCTGGCGCACCACATCGCCCTCCATACCGGGGCGCAGCACGGGTAAAACAGCCGTAGCGTTGCCGGTGTTGCTAGCGGATGAGGCCGCGTTGGTCGGTGGCGTACTCGCCGAGGGCGTGGTGGCGACCGGGGTGGCGCTGCCCGTAGGTGTGGCGGTAGGGGTAGGCGGGTTGGCTTCGCTGGGGGGAGTCGGAAACAGGCGGCTCCAGGTGGCGGGGCCAACAATGCCGTCGGCTGTGATGGCAGCGGCGGTTTGAAAACGGCGGGTAGCGGTGGCGGTGTCTTCTTGGTAGAGGCCAGTTACCGGGCCAGGGTAATAGCCCAGTAGCTGCAGCATGGACTGCAGTTCGCGCACCGACTCACCCTGGCTGCCTAACCGCAGGGTGGGCCGCACAATGCGTCCGCCGCTGACGGTCGGGACGGAGGGCTGGCTGACCGGAGCAACCTCCACCGCAGGGGCCTGGGCCTGGGCAGATAGACCACAGCTGCCGCCCACCAGGGCGATGGCGCAGCCTCCCCAGAGGGGAATTGCCGTGGCCACTACTCCCCAAAGGCCGGGGCTGGCCCAGCCTTTGGCAGCCTGTTTTGCAAGCGGGGGGGCGCAGAACATAGACTTGGCTCCAGACAGGGTAACGACAGCGGCAGGCGCTTGACAGCAAGCATTATAGGATTGCTATCTAGAAATAGGCTACTGCACCCCTTGAAATTCACTGTTAAGATTCACCTTCTAACCATGATTGAAACTCACCATGATTGAAAGGGTTTACCAGAGGTTAGGCTACACCTGCATCACGCGCCCCAGGTAACGCGCCTCAAACCATGATTCAGCGGAGAATATCGCCCAGAGTAATGCCGGGATCACTGCCAGACCGCCTGGGGGCAGCGCTAGAGGCGATTGTGATCAGCGATCGCTGGGTAACCGACCGTCGAGGTTTCGTCGCCGAGGCGGAGGGCGGCTGGCAGGGGGGGCTGCTGCGGGTGGTTCGTGCCTGTGCTCAGGGTGATGCGCTGTTGCCGCAGCGCTGGCGACCCCATTTTCAGGCGCTGCCCGATCGCGCGGCGGTGCTGCTCAACGCCTTTCCTTACCTGTGGCTACAGGCCGATGCCTACGGCCATCACGCGGCTGGGGTCGCTGACTGGGCTATCGGCTTGGGCCGATCCGCAGCGACGGTGGGGGGGTGTGGAGATCTGTTCAGCCTGATCTGTCAGGAGATGAACGCCGCAGGGGCAGGCGAGACCGGGGTCGGTGCCCCAGACCGCAAAGCCAATCCCCTCGGGGCGGTGCTACAGCTGGTGACCGCAAGCCAGGGCGAGTTTGCCGTGGTGCTGGGGGCGGCTCACCAGCGCGGCTGGGCCGGGCCGGATGTGGCTTTGGCGGCCCTGGTAGTGGGGTTGACTAGGGGGCGCGGGGGAGTGCCTGCCTGCCTGCGGCAGCGCTGGCTGGTGGAGCGTTCTGAGGCGGGGCAGGAGGGTTGGGGAGGACTGGACGCTGAGAACCTGGCGGCGATCGCGGCGAGCCTGCACTATCGCTGGTCCGGGGGTGAGCCCAGCGATCGCCTGGATCGGCACTGTTTCCCTTTAGGGATAAGGGTTTAGGGCAAAGGGTACAGGCGACGAGCAAAACCACCGCCTATAATAGCGTTTGAGAGGCTCCGGTTGGGCTGGCGGCCCTGGCACATAGCGGGGAAAGAGGATCTCGAACCGCCCGTTGTTGACCATTCAGCTTGGCTGGCCCTGATGGATGCCGGGGTTTCCCAGCCTCTGCCCACCCCTCTAGCTGTCTTAATTTATGAAGGCAATTCAGGAATTTGTGGCTGCGGTTGAGCGCTGGTGGACTGTAGAGAAACAGGCCATCAAGTCGATCGGACCTCGCCCTACGCTGGTGCCGCGATCGACGTCCCTAGAGCCCGCTCAGGCCAGCGATAGGCCGCTAGCCGCTAGCCCGGCTCAGCCCGTGCCGCTGCACCGGGGGCGGCCCCAACCCTGTCGGCCACGACGGCGTCGCAAAAATATTCGGCATCCCCGCCTGGTCTTTGTCGTGACCGCCCTGAGCCTGACGGCCATTTTGGGTCAGCGCTTTTACAATCAGCCGGGTTTGCAGGTAGGCAGCGTTGCGCCCAACACCATTTTCGCCCCTGACAACATTCGCGTAGAAGATAAAGAAACCACCGAAGAACGTCGCCGAGATGCCCGTAACGGGGCTCTCCAGGTGCTGCGAGTGGAGCCTACCACCGACGAAGCGGTGCTGCGATCGCTGGATAGTTTGCTGGCCCAGGTGGGCGATATTCGCCGCCAGGCCGGAAACGTTCCCTTTGTCTCGACTGGCATCCTGTCAACCCAGGTGCAGCAGTACCTGCGCCGATCTGACGACGCCACCTGGCTAAAACTGCGCAGCCTGATCGACCCGCTGGCCAAAGACAACGCTCGCAACGAGCGGATAGCCCTAGAGA
>JBARVK010000396.1:0-3882 GCA_049646225.1 Nodosilinea sp. | reverse complement strand
TCGGAGGGCTGCTCAGCCTCAAAGGTACCGCCAATTTCGCCGGTATTGCCGTCAATCTTCGATACCCGCAGGGAAATATGGCCCTGGCCGATGTCAAAGGCTTTGGTGTTCTCTTTGACATACTCTTCGCTGTCGCCGCTGGCAGGCAGTGCTACTGCTGTATCGTAGCCCGTAGCGAGGCCACGGCCCTTAGGATCAAGGAAGTTGGAGGTCCGGTAGGAGGGCACTTTGTAGTCGCCTTCAAAGTCGGTGGAGGTGGTCAAAGCGTTTTGACCCGGCTGCGACTGAGCGGACAGCCCCTTAACCGTAAACAGAAAGGGCTCTTGCTGACCACCGGGTAGCTGCACGGTAATCGCCTGAAAATCCATGCCGCCGGTTTCAGAGAACAGCAGGCTACCATCAGACTCAAGCGTCAGGTCGCCGCGCACCTGGTCCAGGCTGGAGGTGTAGCGGGTCAGAACCTTGCCCGGTATGTAGGCAGCATCTTGGCGCTTAGAGGCTTCTTCTTTCACAAAGTAAGCCGTGGGCTCGATGCACATACCTACTAGCTGATAGGTTTTACCGTCTTCTAGGGCTAGGCTGCCCCGGGTCATTTCAGAAAGCTGTGGGCACTTGTTAGCCAGGCCCGTATTGCGGATTTCGTCGTAGGTCAGGGGCACACTACTGCTGGCACTGGGCGCTTCGCTACAGGCTGTCAGTACACTCAGGCAGATGGCCAAGAATGCAACTAAGAGGGCGCGATACCTCATGGTCTACCTCAAAAATTAGTATGTAAAAGGCGCTGTCAAACTACTCAAATAATGCGACAGCCGTTGGCTCTGGGCTTATGGCGCCGGCCAGAATAGCCCTGGCGCGATCGCCCCTAGGGGCTGGTCTAACTCCTCTGAGGAGGGTGCGCCAATGACCACTGCGAGCGGCGGGAGAGTAAGTCTGCTCCTGAAGCCCGGCACCAATGCTGGGCCTGCCCTCAGCCTAGTAAAGCCTCAAGTAAGCATTTTACATGGCTCTGCGCCTCTTTCCTCAGATTTGGAACCCCTAGCTTAGACAAGCCTAAGATCGGTGAAACTAAACCATAAAACCTAGGTATGTAGCGCTTTACAAAAATCTGGCGTGGGTTTTACGGCCAGACCGCTAATATTAAGCTATTTAACAGATATTTGGCCCAGCCCCATGACCGACTACCCGCGTGGCGATCGCCATGAAAGTCTGCCAGCAGACCTCGAAACCTTGTCACAATTGATCGAGCGGGCCGCGCTGGCTCGCCGAGGGCAGAGCGCTACCCTTTTGGCGCTGCTGCGGCTGCTGGAGCAGCGCCATCGAGATATTCGCGAGACGCTCTTTCGCGATGCCCTCCCTGACAACCGCCAACACCTCTACGCTCTGCTCAAAGATATTGAGGTGAGTGGCGGCTGGCCCTATATTCAGCGCATGAAGCTACAGGCTCTGCTCGAAAATGTACCCGACCTAAATTTTGAGGATCTTTTCCCTGCTGCCATACCGAAATTAGAGGACGATCGATGTCCTGAGGAAGAAAAGTAGAGCGTTTTTTCGTCTCAAAGGTTACCCTAAACGTTCTGTACGCATGCCCTCATCACTTATGGTCAGCCTCCTCTCTACAGCTCGACTGCGTGACTCGTTACGGCGGCTGATCAAACCTCTGCTCTTGCCGAGTTTAGCTCTAGTGTCTGGGCTAGCGGGGTTGGGCGTGTTGCCCCTGGTAGGCACCGGGCGGGCCTTGGCCCTCAACGCCTACTGTCAGGTCACGCAAGCCGAGGCCCTGACCAAGGAAGAGTTACGCAAAGCGGCATTGGCTGGAGACACCGCTGCCCAAGGCCGGTACCAGAGCCTGGTTCGTCAGCATACCGAGGCCCTGAACCAGTGCCGCAGTCGCACCTGGCCCCAGCGGCAGGCCGTGTGGTTGCGCCTGTACCCCTGTGATCTACAGCCCGGTATTTTAGAGGCCCTGTTCGATCGCGTCGTTAACCTGGGCTACAACGAAGTTTATGTGGAGGTCTTCTACGGCGGGCAGGTCCTGCTGCCCCAGGCCGATAACCCCACAGCGTGGCCCTCGGTGGTGCAAACGCCAGGTTATGAGCGCCGCGACCTGTTTGCCGAGGCCCTGGAGAAAGGCCGCCAGCGAGGGCTAAAGGTGGATGCCTGGGTGTTTGCCCTCAATTTTGGCTATTCCTACGGGCTCAGGGCCGATCGCGAACCGGTGCTGGCCCTCAACGGTCGCGGCGAGACCACCTACACCTACGCCAAATCTGGGGCCTCTAGCAACCCCGACGAAGTTTTTGTCGATCCATACCATTCGCAGGCCCAGGCCGACTACAGCCAAATGCTGGGAGCGGTGCTGCGCCGCCGGCCCGACGGTATTCTGTTTGACTACGTGCGTTACCCCCGCGGCGTGGGTGCCAACTCGGTGGTCGATAGCGTCGATGATCTGTGGATCTACGGCCAGGCCTCGCGAGATGCCCTGCTGCGTCGGGCGGCAAACCAGCAGGGCCAGGAGCTGATCCGTCGCTACATTAGCCGGGGGCACCTGGTCGATCGCGACATTCAAGAGGTGCGCGACCTTTACCCCAACGAAACCGAACCCCTGTGGCAGAGCCGCACCCCTTCTGCACCCCTGCAACCGGGCCAAGCGCGACCCACTCCGGCTAGCCTGCGGCCCCAGCTCCAGGCCGAGCTGTGGCAGTTGAGCGTAGCTCACGCCGTGCAGGGTGTGGTTGATTTTGTCAGGGTGGCCGGAGAACAGGCGCAGCGATCGGGCATCCAGCCTGGGGCAGTGTTTTTCCCGGAGGGCAACCAGACGGTGGGTACCGGCGGCTACGACTCGCGCTTGCAGTATTGGGAACGCTTCCCTACCTGGATGACCTGGCACCCGATGGCCTATGCGGTGTGTGGCCATACGGGCTGTATTTTAGACGGCGTTCGCCGCGTTCAGTCGATGATACCCAGCGGCACCTCCCCCACGATTACCCCGGCGCTGGCTGGAATTTGGGGCCAGGCCACCTACAACCGGCCCGCCCTCGAAACTCAAATGGAGGCCCTACGCCGATCGGCCCCAGAGATTCAGTCGGTCAGCCACTTTGCCTACTCTTGGCAAGACCCGGAGTTTGACCGGGCGAGAAAGTTCTGTTCGCTCTAGATCGGGCGAACAGCCGCTACGCCCATGCCCCTTCCCTTTGCTCCCCTGCGCCATGGAAACAATGCAGCCGCAGTCTGGCCCGGTGACGCTAGTGATCTCAGAGGTGGTTGACCTGAGCCAGCTGCCAGCCTACGAAGCGTGGACCAAGGGGATTAACCACGATGCCCGACAGTTTGAGGGCTTTTTGGGGGTCGAGGTCATTCGCCCCCGCGACCATGACCATCCTGAATACGTGGTGATTGTAAAGTTTGAAACCTACGACTACCTGCGCCGCTGGCTCGTATCACCGACCTACCGCGACTGGATGAATCAATCCTCTGGGCTGATTGCGGCCCGATCGCAGCAGCAGTTGCCAAGTGGTCTAGAGCTATGGTTTACGCTGCCCCACTCGCCGTCTGAGCGGCGATCGCCCCTGTCTAGTCCGCCCTACTACAAGCAAGTCGTGCTGGGCGTACTGGCGGTCTACCCGCTGATTTTGCTGGCCAACGGGCTGTTGGGACCGCTGCTGGTGGGGCTGCCACCGCTGCTGGAGCTGTTTATTTCGGTTGTGTTTGTCTCGGCCCTATTGAGCTATCCCGTGATGCCGTGGTTGAGCAAGGGGCTGGCGTTTTGGCTTTACCCCAAAGCGCCGCGATCGCGTCAGTGAAGTCCGTTGAACTAAGGCGTAGAGCTGGGCAGAACCTCATCCAGATCGATCGCCAAAAGACTCAGGATTCGGCGCAGGGGAATAT
>JBARVK010000395.1:0-10354 GCA_049646225.1 Nodosilinea sp. | reverse complement strand
GGGATAGCGCTATTGAGATCGTTGATGCGTTGATTGGCACCACTGTTCGTAGTTGGAATTAGCTGAGCAACAAAAACAGTTACGTTTGGGTTGTCTTGCCTGAGCGTATCGATGACTTGTCTCAGCTCATCGATCGTACTGGCCGTCGAATTGCTTTGCAGCGCATCGTTTGAACCGAGGTGAATGAGTGCAATATCGGGAGTGTAACCGAGTAGCCAGTCCGCCAGCTTTCCCTCTCTGTAGCGACCATTAAGGATTTCGTCGGTTCGCCATCCCCAGTGGCCCTCATGGTCGGGATCAAAATTAGGATCTGGGAAGGCAGTATTATCTTTGGTTCGATTTTCAGAACCCACAAAGTCAATACTATAACCCGCCTGAATTAGCAGGTTCCACAGGTCTCGGCGAAAGGAGTTTAACCCCGATGCGGCCTGGGTTATGGAATTGCCAATAGTAACTATGTTGATTAAGTTTTCCATGGGGATAATGCGAACAATTTTGGAAAATCTAGCGCGAATTTAAGCTATAGCTGTCGCAACAGAAATCGGGGCATTCTGCATAACCGATCTTTAGCGCCTGTAGCCAGGTCAACGCCTAGCATTTGGGTTGGTCGTTAAACTACCTTAACAAACTGACCGAAGCTGTAGCATTGGTTGTTGTCCAACTATTTTGGGCCGCTACTTGCCTACCTCAACAAGCTTACCTAGGAGCGTAAACCGCTAGACCTGAAGGGGATTAAGATTACGTGTTTTCTCGGTAAAGTCAGTGAAAGATAAGAAAATTGTGTAAAGCCAGCCCGGCTTCTAATATTCTTTGATGAACCAAAGATAAAAAAAGTTCAAATAAGCTGATTTAATCCTGGTTGCTTTACCTATCTACATCTGTTTTTCATGTAGATATGAGTCGTCTCTGGCTCTAGATCAATTGTCAAGCTAGTGAACAGACGCTATGGGCAGGGCATTTAGATCATCGATAGCTCAGGCGGCGTTTTGTAGAGTACGAAGATCTGTTCCGCAAATGGCGGGTAGATGAGAGGTGATTTTTTCAATTTCCCAGTGCCACCACTGAATGGCTAGGAGAGCTTCAATTGTGGCCTCGTCAAAGCGGTAGCGAATAATTTGGGCGGGGTTGCCGCCAACGACGGCGTAGGGGGGCACGTCTTTGGTCACTACGGACTGGGCGGCAATAATGGCTCCGTCGCCCACCTGCACGCCGGGCATGAGGGTAGCACCGTAGCCGATCCAGACGTCGTGGCCGATCGCGGTGTCGCCTTTATTGGGCCATTCATCGGGCATGACCGACTCCCAGCCCTGGCCAAACACGGGAAAAGGATAGTTGGTCAACCAGTCGGTGCGGTGGTTGCCGCCGTTCATGATGAATTTGACATCGGAGGCGATCGCGCAAAATTTGCCTATAATCAGCCGATCGCCAATAAAGTCAAAGTGGTAGAGCACATTGCGCTCAAAGTTTTCAGGGTTTTCGAAATCGTCGTAGTACGTATAGTCGCCGACGATGATGTTGGGGTTGGTGATGAGGGTGTTGAGAAACGCCGTGCGGGTGACGCCGGGGATGGGGTAGCGGGTGGTGGGGCTGGGGCCGTGGGGCATGGAGGGGGTGGGGGAGATAGGGAGGATGGGGAGATGGGGAGGGTGGGGAGATGGGGAGGTGGTGGTTATGTTTCGCCTAGGAATAGGCCGCTTTCGGAGCAGACCCCGGCCAGGGGCCTGTCCCAGACGTCCTTGGGCAGGCTGGGCAGGCGGGCGTATTCGAAAACAATGCCTACGGTGGGAATGCTTTTCCAGGGCGGCTGACTGAACAGGCGATCGTAGTAGCCGCCGCCGTAGCCAAGGCGGTAACCGCGCACGTCGCAGGCCACGGCGGGCACCAGAATGAGATCCACCAGGGAGAGATCGACCTGGGGCGACCTGGGGTGGGGTTCGACAATGCCATAGGCGCCTTTGCGCAGGGGCCAGCGATGGTTAACCGACCAGTAGTGCCAGTTCAGCTGGGTTTTGTCGACGCAGCGGGGCAGTCCCCAGTGCTGGTGGTGCGCCGCCAGAGGGCTGAGGTCGGGTTCCTGGCGAAAGCTGGTGTAGGCCAGAATCACCCGGCACTGGCGAAAGTAGCTCCAGTTAAGCAGGTGGGCGCAGATGCGATCGCTTTTTTGCCGCCACACCTGGGGGGGAATGCTCTGGCGGGCGCTAATTAGCCGACGGCGCAGATCGGACTTGGCCTGATGGTTGAGATCGGAAGACGATTGAATCACGGGGGAACGGTAACGGTCGATGGATAGCCAACAGCGATGCTAGAAGTAAATCAGGAGATTTAAACCTGGAATGGTGCGCGAAAGCGTCCACAGGAGTAGCGCTGTGTAGAGCAAACCCAGGCCCCATTGATACCACACTAACGCCGTAATCAGTCCGGGCACGTGCTGGTCTCGTAACCGAATGTCATTAAACCCAAACTTGAGCCAGTTGTTGAGGCTAAAGTCGAGGTAGTTGAGCCAGTTCCAGCGGCGATCGAGCAGCAGATAAGTGTAGCGATCGCGAAAAAACGGAAACTTAGGAATCACCGGCAGGCGAGCAATCAGCAGCCGGAGCTGACGCAGACTGCCGTCTTCGACAAAATAGCTTTCCGCCATCAGGTCGTGGTAGCGTCCTCGCTTAACCACCAGGCTAATCAGCACCGCCGGTACCGGCACCAGCAGCACAAAGAGAAACCCCAGGGTCAGCAGCGGGTAGTCGGCGGCCCGCAGCAGGGCATTGAGCCCCAGCCCCAGCAGCAGGCTGCAACCACAGCCCAGCCACAGCCCTTCGCCCAGCGGCGGCAGAATGGGGGGAAGGCGGCGACGGCGATAGCGATCGACTAGCCAAAACATCAGCGCAAAGGTCGGAATCGCCACCAGCCCCAGCCCAAAGGTGAGGCCAAAGCTGGTGCCGTAGCGGCTCAGCACCACCAGCCCCCCCAGCCCCAGCCAGCGCAGGGCCAGGGTCAGCCGTTGGGCAATGGGGTAGGAATCGCGGGCAAAGATGCGATCGCGCACTTTAAGGTAAGCAGCTAGGTCAACCCCCGCCACGCTCAGCACCCCCTCAGTGCCAATAAAGGCTTGGGTTTGCCGCTGCTCAACCACCGCTGCCGCCTGGGTGGCAGTAAACCCTGCCCGCACCAGGGCGGTCACCGAGGCCGTATTGATGTTGGTGCCCAGCAGCCGCTGCTGCCAGGCTTTTAGCCGCAGGCGCTCGGCGGTATACGCAATATAGTTGGCGTCGCTGATCTGCTCTAAGCGGCGAAAGTTGCGCTCCAGATTGCGCAGCAGGGTCTCGTTGCCCACCAGCTGCGGTACCGAAAACACCCGGCCAATTTTGCCTGGAGTGCCTAAAATTTGGGTCTGCTCCAGGCTAAACTCCAGGCCCGCCACGTTCAGGTAGGCTGCCGGCAGAAACAGGGCATCGCCAAAATCAACCTCGCTGCCCAGGATGGCGTTGCGCAGGTTGACCGGCTCGCCAAAGCGGGCCTGACGCAGCACCAGCGGCCCATCAAAACGGGCCTCGGTAAAAAACAGCGCCTTGGCAAAGTAGCCGCGCACAAAAAAGGCGGAGTCTTGCCAGACGGTGCGGGCAAAGTCGGCCACCCCCTGCCACTGCACCCGGCTAAAGTTGAGGTCGCCAGCCAGCACCGCCCGGCTGAAGTTGGCGTTCGATTTAAATTCGGCCCCCTGAAAGTTGGCCCCGGTGCGAAACAGGCTCTGGTCAAAGCGGGCGGCATCAAAAAACAGGCTGCCTTTGGCCTGCAGCCCCTGGCGAAAGTCTGCCCCCGACAGGTTGATCGCCCGGTTGAAGCGCGCCCCCGACAGCGACAGCCCCTGCTCAAACACCGCGCCACTGGCGATCACTCGCTCCAGAAAGAAGGTATCGCCCCCCAGCACCTGGCCGCCAAAGCGGGTCTGCACCGCCACCAGCGGCGCTTTGAATAGATAAATTTGCTGACTGCTGCCCTGGCCCTGAATCAGCAGCGACTGCGACAGCCGACTGAGCTGCAGCAGGCGCTGGCGATCGCGCTTGAGCTGCGCCCGACCCGCCTCATTCAGCAGTGACGAGAGCGTGTCGCCGTAGAGGGGTTCACGCTGGCCCAGCCGCTGTAGGTCTAAGTCACCCTGCACAATGGCGTAGCTCAGGTCCAGGGCGGGGGCCGTGGCCGGTTTTTGCAGGCCGCTGCTGAGCAGCCGATAAAAGCTATCGGTCAGCGGGCTATCGGGTCGCAGGTCAATGGTGAAGTAGCGCAGATCAATGGCGAAACGGCCCTCCCGCTGCACCGGCTCGGCCAGCCGCTGGCGCAGGGTATCGAGAGTAAGGAGCGGGTGGCTGTCAGCGGCCCTAGCCGGAGTCGGGCTGACGATCGCGCTCATCACCACTAACACCACCAGTGCTAGCCCCAGGCTGAGCCAGATCCGCCAGCGCCGCCACCGCCCGCTCGGCACCGCCGCCTACAGTGCCGCCTGCTGGCCAACATACATGGCTCGCAGCACCAGCGCCGGGTCAACCCAGTTGTCTTGATACTTGAGCCCCCAGTGCAGGTGGGGGCCGGTGGTGCGACCCGTCATTCCCACCCGGCCAATCCGCGCCCCGGCGGGAATGGGCTGACCAGGCCGGAGCTGAATGCCACCGTCGCGATCGACCATGACTTTGCTCTGGCCACTGCCCTCCACACGCCCCTGCATGTGGCAGTAGATGTGGGTCCACTCGCCTGATTTAATCGCGATGGAGGTGCCGCAGGCGCCGTCGCCTTCTACCCAGAGCACTTCGCCAGCCCACCAGTTGCGAATGTAGCTGCCGTTGGGGGCGGCCAGATCGAGACCGTAGTGAAACCGAGAGCCACCGCTGTAGGGGTCACTGCGATAGCCGAAGGGGGACGTATAGGTTTGAAAATTTTCGACCGGGAACGAGGCCCGCGTCCAGAGGGCGGCGGTCAGGTCTTGGGCACTGGCGGGGGGCATCGAGCGGGGCATCAGTACCCCCACCGCGATTGCTGTGGCTAGCCCTAGCCCTAGCAGGGCCTGAGGTCGGGGCAGGTGGCGAAAAGACTGAGTGACATGATGGGCTACAGCCTTTACCCAGTTGGGATTGACCTGAGCCGCAAAAGACAACCGTGGCAGAGTGCGGAGTCGACCGATCATGGTTCAAAATCGCGATCGTAGGAGCAGCGGACATCGCCAATTAGCTTATCCCAGTTTTAGAAACTGGGGCGACTTTTTTAAAGGCTTTGCATTTAAACATCAACTCTGGGAATCGGTATGGGGCTCACTCAATCGCCCAGGGTTTAACGCTTGCCAAATTCCATTAATTCAGGAACTCAGGGGCATATGTAGTTATCGGGTTACATTCTTAAATAAGATGCCCACCCCCAAAGGTCTAAAGCCGCTAGAATTTTCTTGACCCGTTGGCCCAATTGGCGGGCCGCACCCTACTTCGTTAGAGCACTATGGCTACGCTTTCCCTGCCCCGGTTTCAGTTTCGGCCTCTGGGCAATCGGCGATCGCGACGGTGGCTAGGGGTTGCGGGGGGAATCGCGATCGCCCTCATCGCCTGGATGGCCGCCCCCGCCCCCGCCGCCCAAAATCCGGTGATTCAGGTGGGGATTGTGCAGCGCTTTGGCGAAAACCTACAGGACCGCATCACCCTCGAAGCCCTGCCCGGCGAACAGCTCACCCTAAACTTTGACACCCAGGGCCAGCCCCAGACCGTGACCACCACCCGAGTGGTGCTGGGTTTGGCCCCCGAGCCACTGCCCGAGGCCACCCTGGACGAGCGGGTCGTACTCAGCAACCACCGCAGCTTTGAAACCGCCGAGTACAGCGCCGAACAGTGGCGACAGCGCGGCATTGAACCCGAAATTGCCCAGCCTGGCAGTTGGGAAGTGTGGGCCAACCGCGAGACCTACAATACTCCGCTGGTGCGACGTTTGTTAGTCAACAACCTTCAGGCCCAGGGGTCTACCGAAGTCTTTCTCGACAGTCGGGTGCTGGGCCAAATTCCCAAGGCCTACTTTGAAGCCAACGGCTATCGCTACCAGCGCGACAGCCTTAATGTTCGCGCCAGCGGCGGGCGAGTGCGGGTCATTCAGGCGGGCGAGTCGCCGGTCACCCGCGTCTACGGCGGCACCCTGCGGGTACAGCCCAACACCTACGGCACCTACACCCTAGTCAACAGCGTGCCGATCGAAACCTACCTGCGTGGCGTAGTGCCCCACGAAATTGGCCCCAGCGCCCCGGTGCCCGCCATTCAGGCGCAGACGGTGCTGGCCCGCACCTACGCCCTGCGCAACCTGCGCCGCTTTGCGATCGACGACTACCAGCTCTGCGCCGATACCCAGTGCCAGGTGTACCGGGGCCTCAGCGACACCGCGCCCGTCGCCGACCAGGCGATCGTCGCCACCCAGGGCCAGGTGCTCACCTACGAAAACGAGCTAGTCGATGCCCTGTATTCGTCCACCACGGGTGGGGTGACCGCTGCCTTTAGCGACGTGTGGGATGGCCCCGATCGCTCCTACCTGCGCCCAGTCGTTGACTCGGTTTACGGCCTCTGGGACATCAACCAGTACCCGCTCAACTCGGAGGCAAGTATTCGGCGGTTTATTGCGATCGACAAAGGGTTTAACGAAGATACCTGGCGGCTGTTTCGCTGGCGCAACGAGAGCACCCTAGCCGAAATTACCCAGGATTTGAAAGGCTATCTGGGGCGACGACAGCACCCGATGGCGGGGCTCACCCAGGTGAAATCGGTGCGAGTTTCTGAGCGGGCCAACTCGGGCCGAGTGCAGGCGATCGACATCGACACCGACCTAGGCATCGTACAGCTCAAAAAGGATGAAATCGTGCGGGTGCTGACCGCCCCCCGCAGTCTGCTGTTCTATGTAGAGCCCATGTACCTCACCCCAGCCGCCGCTGGCACGGCTCCAGTACCTGAAGGATCCCCTCCGGCGGCCAGTGCCCAGGTTGTGGGCTACCGCTTTGTGGGCGGTGGCTGGGGTCACGGGGTGGGGATGAGCCAAACGGGGTCGTACCGCCTGGGCAATCTGGGCTGGAGCTATCCGCGCATTCTGCAATTTTATTACCCTGGCACCACGCTACAGCCCATCAGCGAGAACCTGACGCTGTGGCGAGATCCGAGCTAGTTTGAGCTGGTGCCCCAGCCAACCAGTATGGCCCACCACAATGAGCAGCACATAAACGCCGTGCAGGGCATCATTGCGGTGGTAGCGGTAAGCTCGATCGTGCTGATTAAATAATGAGGCAAAGCACTCCCCTATACCGCTGGGCAGGCTGAACAGCCGATGTTAAAGACCTTTAACGCCTAAAACCCGTCCCTAGCTCATCCTTTCGGTAATGGGAAAGTCATTGGGATCGGTCTAAGGTAATACAGTCCTGTCAGGAATCTGCGTCATGACCTCCGCTGCTGACAGACCTCAGCCCATCCCCCCGGCCTCTGGGGATGATCAAAAGACTGGCCTTGGCACCTTTGGCGGTGTCTTTACCCCCTCGATTTTGACCATCCTGGGGGTGATTATGTACCTGCGCTTCGGCTGGGTAGTGGGCAATGTGGGGCTGTTTGGCAGCCTGATCATTGTTACTCTGGCCTGCAGTATTACCTTTTTGACCGCCCTGTCGATTAGCGCGATCGCCACCGATCGAGTGGTGCGGGTGGGCGGTGCTTATCACATGATCAGCCGCTCGTTGGGGATTGAAACCGGCGGCGCGGTGGGCATTCCCCTGTACTTTGCCCAGGCCCTGTCGGTCGCCCTCTACACCCTGGGCTTTGCCGAGAGCGTGGTCAGCGCCTTTGGCTTTCTCGACCAGCTCTACGTGGCGCTGATTGTCACGGTACTGGTGGCGGTGCTGGCGATTACCTCCGCTGAAATCGCCACTAAGGCGCAGTACTTCATCATGGCGGCGATCGCGCTATCGCTGATCTCCCTGGTCTTTGGCTCGCCCCTGTCTGACACACAGATCGAACTGTGGGGCGTGGCCGAGGGGGAGCCCTTCTGGCAGGTGTTTGCGGTCTTTTTCCCGGCGGTGACCGGCATCATGGCCGGGGTCAACATGTCGGGCGATCTCAAAAACCCGAGTAAATCCATTCCGACCGGCACCCTGGCGGCGGTGGCCACCGGCTACGTGATCTATATGCTCTTGCCGATTCTGCTGGCCTCGCGGGCCGATGCGGTCACCCTGGTCTCTGACCCGCTGGTGATGCGGCGGATTGCCGCCTGGGGACCGGCGATTTTGCTGGGGGTGTGGGGAGCCACCCTCTCCAGCGCGATCGGCAGCATTTTGGGCGCGCCTCGGGTGCTGCAGGCCCTGGCCCGCGACGGGGTGCTGCCCCGCTGGATGAGCATTTTGGGTAAGGGCAGCGGCGCTAACGACGAGCCCCGCATTGGTACCGCCGTCACCCTGGGCATTGTGATGGTCGCCGTCTCGGTTGGCGATCTCAACCTAATTGCCCCGGTGCTGACCATGTTTTTTCTGACCACCTACCTGGTGCTCAATGTCTCAGCCGGTATCGAAGGGTTTTTGAATAGCCCCTCGTTTCGACCGCTGTTTCGGGTGCACTGGTCGCTGTCGGCCCTGGGGGCGCTGGGCTGCCTGGGGGTGATGTTTTTGATCAACCCCATTGCCACACTGCTGGCCGGGGCGATCGTGGCGGGCATTTTCTTTTGGCTCCAGCGGCGCGAGTTGCAAACCGCCTGGGGCGACGTGCGGCGGGGCGTTTGGATGCTGCTGCTGCGCACCAGCCTGTTTCAGCTGGGCAACAGCCCCGAGGCCAAGACCTGGCGACCCAATTTTCTGGTGCTCTCAGGCTCGCCCATGCAGCGCTGGGGCCTGATTGAGTTTGCCAATGCCCTCAGCCACAACCGGGGGCTGTTTACGGTAGCCAGTATTTTGCCGACGGGCTCGCGAGGGGTGACCCAGCAAAAAGAGATGGAAGTCACCATCAACAACTACCTGCTGAAGCGGGGGGTGCAGGCGCTGGTGCGGGTGCTCACCGCCCCCGACCCCTACGAGGGCACCGAGCGCCTGGTAGAAATCTACGGCCTGGGCCAGGTGGTGCCCGACACGGTGCTGATGGGCAACAGCGAAAATGCAGAGAGCCGCGATCGCTACTGTGCCCTGGTCACCCGGCTGCACCAGGCCGAGCGCAACGTGGTCCTCTATCGCGAGGGCGAGACCACTCTGCCCCAGTCCCGGCGGTCTTATCGTCAGATCGATGTGTGGTGGGGCGGCCTCAACGACAACGGCAGCCTAATGTTGATTTTGGCCGACCTGCTGCGATCGGATGTGGAGTGGCGCGAGGCCAAGCTCTACCTCAAGCTGGTTGTGGCCGACGAGGCGGCGGCGGAGCAGGCCCGCGAAAACCTCGATCGCCTCACCGACTCCCTGCGAATTCGGGCCGAACTGAGCGTACTGGTGGCCAACGGACGACCTTTTGAAGTGATTTTGCAGGAGTCATCACGCTCAGCCGATCGCATTTTTATTGGTATGGCCCTGCCCGACGACGGTTTCCCTAGCTACTACAAACGGCTGCAAGCGCGGGTGGCAACGCTGCCGACAACGGTGTTTGTGCTGGCCGCGCCCAAGTTCAGGTTCACCCACGTGCTGGCAGAGGATTAAGGAGATTTTCAGTAAAGAACTTACCCCGCCATTCCCGCCTGCGCGGGAATCCAGCACCAGAGTTTCTTGATGTTGGGTCTCTTTTTTCCTAGAGAATGCCTAACCACAAGAGGCTCCTCGCCGCTGCCGATGGCTATGGCCACAAAAAAGCGGGAACCGCAGTTCCCGCTAGACGCTGAGTGTTGAGGGAGAAACGCTGTCAGGAAGACAACCTTGCCGATATCTGAGGGTTAGACATCATACATACGAGCCTCGGGCGCAGCGGGGTTGGCGAGGCAGTACTGGGTAAAGGCCGACTGCACCGTAGCCCGCCGCTGGCGCTGGGCCACCTGGAGTTCTTCAACGACTTCCCATGCGATCGCAACGTTGCGGCTGCGAATGCCCTCCATCGCCGTCAGCCGTCGGGCGTGCTCCAGGGCGGCCCGAATTTTGCTTTCGAAAACCGGCTTGCGATCGCTAGGGGTAGTAATAGCGGTGGCGGCGGTAAAAACAGCGGTGGTGGTATTCATGGGTTGGCTCTCCGTAGATTTCTTTGAACGTGAGTTCACTATAGCCATAACTCAAGCGAATAGCCAGAGCTTAAATATATAAGTTTTATCTATAATTCATCAGGTTTTCTTACCAGTGCTTTCCAGGGTTGCAAAGGGCAAAGCAGGCATTGAACGGCATAACCCTCTACCCCAAATCCCACTGAAC
>JBARVK010000394.1:0-6393 GCA_049646225.1 Nodosilinea sp. | reverse complement strand
GCCCTTGGCGGGGGACGGTGTCTCTCTGGACTTTTTGGCAGAGCACGGCTACTGACAACGGATGCCTCAGTTTTCCTCAAACGAGTTCAGCCAAAAGTCTCTGTTCAATATGGGCTCGATAGAGCGATCGTACATCCAGTCGGAAGGAAAGGTAGTTTGAGGATATTCTTTTCGCACGTTTTTTAGCGCAATTTGCCAGGCTTTATCAAAACTGAGATCCCAACGGTTGCTGAGGCTAGGTGCTGCATCTAAGAGAATTTCTAGCTCTCCCCGCTGAGTCCGAATTGTGCGCTCCCAACCGTTGTAATCATTCGGCAGGTTCACATACAGCCGCTTGAGCAAGTGTTCTAACAAGACAATTAGGCGGCTAGTCAGCTCCTTTCTTTGGGAAATTCCCAATGCCTCTACCTCTTCGATCAAATGCTCAATGTCTAGATGATCAAAGTCTCGCACTTTCAGTTTGGCAACGGTGTCTTCTGACCACAGCAGAATATCTCGTTCATAGAGAGAGTTTAGATTCTGGGTCGGGGACATTGTAAGAACCTCTTTCAAGAGATGGCTCTGGTCTTAATACTGGATCTGCCTTGAATAACCCCGGTGGTTGGGCAAACACGGTTTGCCTCTATGCAAGCCACCTGTCCTAAATCGGGGTTATGCAATTTGGAACAGGCGGCTTGTCTACTGCGGCTTAAGTCAAGCTAGCCATCGCTTTCTCTACAGCCCCTAGCGCCTGCTGCACCTCGTCGGCACTGACCGTTAGCGGCGGCACAAAGCGCACCACCTGGGGACCAGCCGGCACCAGCAGCAGTCCTTCTTCCATGGCTGCTTTGACAATATCCACCGATGTAATGCTGGAGTCGGGCTGAAGCACCAGGCCGTTAATCAGCCCCCAGCCGCGCACCTGCTCCAGCAGGGTGGGGTGCTGCTGCACCAGCCGCTGCAGGCCAAACCGCAGCTGGTCACCGCGCTGCACAACATTGTCCAGCAGGTGCTCAGACTCCAGGGTTTCGCAAACGGTGAGCCCTACCCGGCAGGCGAAGGGGTTGCCGCCAAAGGTGCTGGCGTGGTCGCCCGGCTCGAAGATAGCGCAGGAGGCCTTACACAGCAGCGCCCCGATCGGAATGCCGCCACCCAGCCCCTTCGCCGAGGTAAAAATATCTGGCTCAATGCCCAGGTTCTCAAATCCCCAGAGCGTGCCGGTGCGGCCCACGCCCACCTGCACCTCGTCGAGAATTAGCAGAATGCCTTTCTCGTCGCAGAGTTGGCGAATGCGCTGGAAGTAGGCGGTCTCGCCGGGGCACACGCCCCCCTCGCCCTGAAGGGCTTCGAGCATGATGGCGGCCACTTGGGGCGTTTCGGCATCCAACTCGGCCACCAGGGCCTCTAGGGCCGCGATGTCGTTGTAGGGCACGTAGGCAAAGCCCGGCATCAGCGGATCAAAGTTCTTTTGGTACTTGGGCTGGCCGGTGGCGGTGATGGTGGCCAGGGTGCGCCCGTGGAAGCTGGCTTTAGCGGTAATAATCAGCGGATTATTGATGCCCCGCTGGGTGTGGGCGTATTTGCGGGCCAGCTTGATCGCCCCCTCGTTGGCCTCGGCCCCAGAGTTACAGAAAAAGACGCGATCGGCGCAGGAATGCTCGACCAGCCAGTGGGCCAGTGCTCCCTGCTCAGGGATGTAGTAGAGGTTGGAAACGTGGTGCAGGGTTTGAATCTGCTTGGTCACCGCCTCCACCATAGCCGGGTGAGCGTGGCCCAGGGTGCAGGTAGCAATACCCGCCACAAAATCGAGGTAGCGACGGCCCTGGTCGTCCCAAACAAAACTGCCTCGACCCTTGGTTAGGGTGAGGGGAAAGCGCCCGTAGGTGGTCATGACGTCGGCATCAAACTGAGCCGGCGAAAAGTGGGCGCTGCTTTTGGACGCCCCGTTGAGCGTTTTGAGGGAGTTTTTGACGAGGGTTTTGAGGATCACGGTGGGGGTGGGGGAGTGGATGGGTAGGTGAGTCAGGAGGTGTTAGCGGAGCAGTGAATTGTATGGCTCATCGATTCACCGCCCATACTGATACATCTAGATTTGTAATCTTTCCAATGGATTGAGCATAGCGGAAACCCCAGGAAAATCAAGGATCATCCGGGGCGGATTAACGGCGAATTAACGACTGGCGAGAATGGCCGCTCTGTCGAATAATCTGCAATTTTTTACCTAAGTAATCAAGGTTTTGGGGTTCGTCGCCGTAGCGCCAGCGCACGTAGGCGTGGGTAATTTCGTTGGCGGCCTGGGCGGTTTGGGCCTTAGTTTGCTGATAGAGGCGCTGGCCATACTCGATCGGGGTTTCGGCAGCGGTTTTGCCGAGGCCCTGATAGGCAAAACAGGTCAGCATTTGTTGATATAGCCGCTCGGTGGGAGCGAGCTGGCGCAGTCGTCGGTAACGCCAGCTGCGGCGCAGGCCCAAAAAGACTAGCC
Organism: Nodosilinea sp.; assembly: GCA_049646225.1. Lineage (GTDB taxonomy): Bacteria > Cyanobacteriota > Cyanobacteriia > Phormidesmidales > Phormidesmidaceae > Nodosilinea. The sequence goes on along the minus strand of JBARVK010000394.1, from coordinate 3,932 downwards.
AGCCGATAAATCCCAGGGCGGTCGCGATCGCAATGCCCAGCATAATGCCGATCCACCCCAGATTGAGCAGGGCGTTGAAGCGGCGGACCAGATAGGCGATGCCATCACTGAGCAGAATGATTAGCCCTTCCACCACACCGACCAGGGGAGAGGGTAGCCAGCCCGCTAGCCAGTTCCAAAACCGCCGTAACAGACTAAACGTCTCAGACTCCCTCAGGCTGGGGGGAATCAGCTCGTGACCGGGGATGGGGTCGAAGCCAAACCAGCCGTGCTGGGGAAAGTACACCTCGGTAATGGCGTAGGCATCGGTGTTGTGCACCACGTAGAAGCCGGTAAGGGGGTTAAAGTCACCCTCGCCAAACCCCGCCACCAATCGGGCTGGAATATCGATCGATCGCAGCATGATCGTCAGCACGGTGGAGAAGTGGTCAGGGTAGCCCCCCTCCGTGCTGAACAGGAAAGTCTCGACTAGATCCTGGTCGGGGTTAAAAAAGGGTAGCTCGGGCTGAATGGTATAGCGCTGCTTGAGGGCCTGGGTTAGGTACAGGGCCTTTTCATAGTTGTCGGTCAGGGGGGTAGGGGAGGTGGCCAGCAGTTCCTCGGTTTTGACCCGCACTGGCTCCAGAATGTTTTCGGGGACTTGCAGATAGTTAGTGCGAATGCCGGGGGGATACTGAGTCCCGGCGGCGCGCAGCTGGGTGCGATCGCGGTAGGGCACCCGCGACACCACCGAGTAGGTCATGCCCTCCTGCAAAATGACCGGCGATCGGAGGCTGCCTTCGGCATCAATGGCGACCTCGCGGGTGGGGAAGTACAGCTCCTTGGCCTGGTACATAGCCGGAATCAGGTTGGGCAGCTCGCTGACCAGGGTGTAGGTCTGCACCACCTCCCGATGCCGGGCCAGGGTGGGGTCCATGGGTAAAAAGGTCTGGGCCGAAAACCGCGATCGCTGCAATGTCTGAGTATCGTCGTTGCGCGAAATATCCCAGCCCTGGCCGGTGTAACGATCGAAGGCCAGCACCCGCCAAAAACCCGGTGCCTGCGACCTGACCCGCATTACCACCTGGGGAGTCATGGTGCCGCGCAGATTTTGGTTCATGCGCTGGTTAAAGCCGTAGTAGGAAACCGTATCGATCACGCCAGGTCCAGTGGACTTGCCCTGGCCCTGAATGGTGCCCGCCCCCTCGCCAAAGCCCTCGCCGTCGTCGCCCTGGCTGTTGCGGTAGGCCGAGTTGAGAATATCTTCGCCAGAGAAATTGCCCGGCGTATCAATTACCGAGCTGACCGGAAAACTCTGAATCTGGTAGCCCGGCAGCCGCGGTAAAAACATGAAAATGAGCAGCCCTAGCCCCACCACCAGCGCCATCAGCCCCGCCAAACGACCCAGGGTAGGCCGCAGTTTGCCCCCGGCCCAGGTCGATGCGCCCAGCCCCAGTCGCGACTGATAATCGAGCCCCAGAACTGGAATGGCCACCGTCAGAAACAGCAGCAGCAGCGGTGCAAAGGCAAGGGTCTGGCTAATGGTGGCGGCTACCCCCAGCAAGATCAGGCCAATCATCATTGAGTAGCCCAGGTCTTTGCGGCGGGGCAGATCAAAGCTGTGCAGCACCTGTAGCTGCACCAGCAGCTCCGCCAGCACAATGCGCGTATCCCCCGGCTCCTCAACCAGGCGGGCAAAGAAGGCGGCCAGAGCCATCAGCATGCCAATGGCGATAAAAAACTTGACGGCTATATTGCGATCGCGGCGGCGTTGCCAGCTAAAGGCAGCCCCAACTGCGCTCAGGGGGATAGCCAACAGGTTCCACCACGAAGCCGCTGTGACCCCCGCCGCCGCTACTACCACTGAGCAAATACCCAGGGTGACCAACCCCTGTACTAGCCCTCGCAGCAGCCGCGAGTCTTCAATTTCGGCTGGGGGAATGGGTCTAGCTAACGGAGAAGAAGCTAGCCAGCGGGACGCGACCATAGACAAACCGAGATAGGGCCGACTCCATGCTAACCGCTGGGTCAGCCCCTGCCCAGAGCTTTTGAGCTAGTCCTCAATTATGACCTGAAAGCTCAGCGGCACTCCCTGGGTCTGATCCAGCTCAACATCCAGCCGATGCACGGCCCCGGGCTGGGTCGCCAGGCGCAGCACCAGCTCACCTGGGGTAGACCGCTCAGAGCCTACAGTCCCATCCAAACTCGTTAAGACCAGGCTACCGTCCGTAGGCAGCACCGCCTTTACTTCCAGCTGACGCTGGTGGTAAGTGACCTGCACACTCAGTAGACCAGCGGTGGTCAACCAGGTCTGCCCCTGGCCGGGCTCAGTCTCAGACACCGACAGCGTCAGGGCTTCAAAAATACGCTGGGCGGTCAGCATCGCCAGCGCTACCTGCTGCTGAGTGGAGGCAGTGGCATAGTTGACCTGAGCCAAGGTGTCGGTTTGATCTGAGCGGTAAGCCGGCCGCGCCACCAGCCCCGCAATGTACTCCAGGGTTTGAGGCTGATCGGGAAACAGTGACTCAACGGCCGCCACCAGCCGTCGGCCCGTCTGGCGCACGTCATCGGCAACCTGTTGGCACTGGTTGAGCAAGTCGGCCAAGATATCGTCTGGCACCCCAGCGGGAACTGAAAGGTTCTTGAGATGATCTAACCAGACCGAGGCACCGCCCGACTGTAGGGCATCGGGGTAGTCCTGCAGACCTTTTTCCCAGGGGAACAGCGGTGGGCGGTGGGTAATTTCTTGCCGCAGGCGGCGCTTCAAAAGGGCTTCAAAATGAGGTTGCACAGTGGATAGGTCTCCAGAGTCAAAGACAGGGTTATAGGTAGTGTTGCTCGCATTGTTAGGTGAAGCCGCTGACGCTGGGGTAGATGGTTCGTAACTGGAGTAGACCGCAGGAGCAGACAAGCTCCCGGCCTCTGACTCAGCGTTGACAACGGGAAAAAAGCGAGTTCCTGATGGTGAGTCATCCCCCAAAAGCGGCTCTAGCAAAAGCGTTAACAAGAGGTCTTCGGGGATATCTGAATCTCTATTCATGGCCTGCTGTGGTCTGTCCGGATAGATGCTTGACGGATAACTAAATGTTACGAATCTCCCAGGCTTGCTCTAGCAGCTTGGTCCACTGCTTTTGAAATTGGGTAGTAGTCATGCTCAAAATTTTAGCGGCTTCGCCATCGGTTATGCCCTGCTGCTTTAGATTTAGAAGCTTGCTCTGTTTAGCGCTGAGGGTATCTTGCAACCGCTGCCATTGCTGAGGTGTTAACCCCAGGTTAGTCTCCAGACCAGCCTCTAGCCACTCGTGTACCAGTTCCCAATGGTGGGAAAGGGCAAAGCGCAGCAGGTGATATTTGAACCGCTGCTGCAGGTAGTCGCGCTGGCGCGGGGTGAGGTTGAGCAGCGCCTCAATCTCCTGGGTGGGTAGGTCAAGTAACCGGAGGGTAAAGTAGTCGGCGCATTCGTCCTGGTTGCGTTCTTTTAGGTAGGCTAGAAGTTCTTCTACGACCCGCCCCCGCAGCGAATTCTCGGGTAAGTCATCGGTTTTGGCGATCATCTCTTCGCGCACCCGCTGGTGGGAAGCCATGGGCCGCACGTCGTCACCCTCGCCGCCATAGTCGGTGGCTTGCTCAATATCGATGGCGACTTCGGGGGGCTGCTGTTTGGAGAATGTCTGAGCCCGCAAAATAATTAGCTGCTGGCTGCGCCGCCCAGGCAACGGGATCCGTCGCTTGCCGTAGCGCTCTGAAAAGGCCATGAATTCGGCCAGTTCGAGCAACGTGCGAGGCTGGTAGCGATCGCCCAGCTGGTTCTCGCGCCGAAAGGCATTGAGCGCCTCAACGTAGAAGCCCTGCAAAAAGTCTTCGATTAACCCCAGGCGGGCCTGGTAGCTGGTTTGGACCTGGGGCGGCGTAATGTAGCGATAGACAATGGCGCTAAGGGTGCTGTGCAGCTC
>JBARVK010000393.1:0-8339 GCA_049646225.1 Nodosilinea sp. | reverse complement strand
CCTCACGACTGTCGGTGGGCAGCGGGTAGTCGCTGTAGGTGTAGAAGTGAGGCTGGTAGATAATCTGGAAGTCCACATTGCCCGTCGCTGGGGCACTGGCCGGGGCCTGGTAGGTAAAGCGCACTTCGCCCTGGGCATCGGTAGCCCGCTCGGCGGCGTGCCGCAGGGTATCTAAGCGGCGACCCCGACGCGGATCGCTCACCGGAGTAATGAGGGTAACGCTGCCGCCGCCCGTTACCGCAAACAGCAGGTTGTAGCCCACCAGCGGCGTATCGGTTTCATCCCGCACATCAGCGACGAAATTGGCGCTGGCCCCCGCCGCCAGGGCCAGGGGGGACGTCACCAGAGCACCAGGATTACCGCCCGTTAGCCGCCGCAGCCGCAGCTTCGGCATCAGCTGGTTGTTGATCTCGTAGAGTTGCTGAATAGCGTCAACAAAATCGGGCTGACTGCTGCGAGCCTGGGCCAAAATCTGGCGAAACAGATGGGTGTTGGGGGTGTTAGACCAGCTGGAGTCGTCGTCGGGAAACTGACGAAAGGGCAACCGCAGCAGCTCGACTAAGCGCTGACTCTGGTTACTGTTCAGGTGGCTGTTGTAGCTCCACCAGTAGCTAGGCGAATCGGCAAACCCGATCGCTGGGTCGGCCACTAAGTGGTGAAGTTGCCACAGAGTGTTGGCAAAGTAGCCCTCGGCCTCAAGCCCCCGGTTGAGCTGGTCATAGAGGGGTAATGGGGTGGTATTGCCCCGTCGCCGCAGGGTCGATACATCGGCGATCGGGAAGCCGCGCAGGCGATCGCGGCCCGAAAATTCGCTACCCCAAAACAGCTGAATGTATTCGCCATAGCCCTCCACCAGGGCGATCGCCTGGTCAAACAGCAGGTTGGCGAAGTGCTCCCCCCCCGTGTAGCGAGCCTTGATTTCCTCGACGTGGCGGCGCAGCGGTGTGTAGTCAAACACCCAGTGGCCCATTTCGTGGGCAATGGTGGAGTCATCCCAGGCGTCGTGGCCCCGGCCTGCTTCATCGGCCCCCATCGACAGGATGTTGGCAAACCAGTGATGAAAGCTACCTTTTCCCGCCAGCACGTCTACGCCCAAAAAGTCGGGCTGACCGTCGCTGCCCCAGCGCTGGTCGGGTCTGTCCTGGCGGGTGGTGTGGACTAGCCAGCGCTGTACCTCTTGCATCACTCGCACGGCGTTGATGGCCATGGCCTTGAGCGGAGTGGTGTCGGTGAAGCGATGGGTCTGGGTGTAGGTGTCGGCGGTGTATTCGTCGCCGGTGGGGCTCTGCCAGCGGTCGGCATTGCCAAAGCGACTGGTGTCGCGGCCTGCGGCTACGCGCAGTTTCACCTCGGGCTGCTGCCGCTGGTCGGAACGACAGTGCGATCGCAGATACAGATCGGGATAGCCCTCAAACAGACCTAGCCCCAGATCAAACAGGTTGCCGTTGACGGTGCTGCTGTGGCGCATCAGCCGCACCCGGTGGTTGCCTGTGTCGGCTATGACCATGAGGCCCATGCCCATATTGTCACTCACCGCTCGGCTGGGGGCCGACAGCAACAGGTGGCGGCCTAGCTCTGGGTAGTAGATATTGGGGTCAACCACGACGCAGAGAGTGTCGTTGGCGCTGACGGCACCATTGTTTTGCACAAAGATCCAGTCGTCAGGGGCCAGGGTAATGGCCGGGCTCAACCCACCGCCGCTGGTTGCCACCTGGAGGGTGCCGCCAGTAGTCACTCGCCAGGCGGGCAAGCCTAAAAATTCTTCGGCGGGGCGAGCGGCTAGCCCACCGCCAAACTGAGCCGTGCCGCTGGCGGCAGCGGTACGGCGGCGATAAAACCCCTGGGGCAAAAAGCGCTGCAAATCCCAGTGGGCGTCGAGATGAGCGGTGGTGGCCGTAGCCGTTTCCTGCAGGGTGAGAGCCACGACTCGATTGCCGGTGCGATCGCACACCAGCAGCCGATCGTCGGGAGCGATCGACAGCCCAGCGGGGGCGGGCAGCTTCAGCTCGGCATTGCTGAGGTCAATGCGGCGATCGAAGGCATCGTCAGCATTAAACCGCAGGATCTGGCGACTCCCCCCATCCAGCACGTAGAGCCGCCCCTGGCTGTCTACCGCCAGGTCGCTGGGGTCGGCCAGGGCGTTACCGCCGGTAGTTAAGGGGGTGGATGTGCCGTCGGCCCCCAGGCTCAGCACCCGACGACTGCCGCGATCGGCCACGTAGAGCACGGGTCCGCCCCCTCGCTGCTGGTAGGCGATCCCCTGGGGGTCGTTAAAACCGGCGGTCGTCGAGGCGGCAGTATCCCCCGTGGGGTCAAACTGGCTGACCTGGTTAGCCCCAGCCTCCACTACAAACACCTCGCCCGTGGGGCTGGTAGCAATGCCTACCGGCTCGCTCAAGCCGCCGAGCACCCGCACCGACTGCCAGCCCTCGCCCTGGCGCTCGTAGCCCACCACTCGGTTGTTGCCGGTATCGCTGACCCAGAGGCGACCCCGCCCATCCAGGTGAACGTAACCGGGCTGGTGCAGGTGGGGTAGCTCGGTGCGCGGTAGCCAGGTCAGCTCATGCCGGGGTGGCGTTGCGGTGGGCTGGGGCGTACCACCGACCGCGAAGGGAGTCGCTCGCACCACCCGCTGATTGCCGCTGTCGGCTAGGTAGATGGTGCTGCGATCGTCGATCGCCATGCCCGCTGGCACGACCGGCTGCGCCGCTGGCTCAGGGTAGGGAGCCGTCCAGCTGACCAGCCAAGACCCGTCAGCAATGTTCAGCCACTGCACCCGGTTGTTGTTGACATCAGCGATCGCCACGGTGTTGTGATTGGCATTCACAGCCAGGGCCACGGGGCCGTCAAATGCGGTGTTGGCACTACCGGCAGTACCGCCTACGGTCCACAGCGGCGTGGCATTCCAGCCGCTGGTGTTCTCTAGCTGCCAGGCTGATACCTGGTGCTGGGCCTGGCTACAGAGAAAGAGTCTGCCGTTGCGATCGCCGCTTACTGCCACAGGCACCACCCCAGCCCCCGGCGCGAAGGTGAACTGATGGGTTAAATTGGCGGTGGTCGAGCCCGTCAGCCGAAAGATGTGTACGGCAGGGGCGATCACAGGGGGGCCAGCATCGCCGCCATCGGCCACGGCCAGATAGTCGTCGGTATCCCCCGGCAGCTGAAACACAGCCATTCCCTGGGGCTGGCCAAAGCTCTGACTGATCGGCAGCGCGGCGGTAAAGTCCATCCACTGATCCCAGCGATGGCTGAAGCGGTAGCGTCCGGCCCCGGCGGGCAGCTGGTCGTTGCCGTCGAGGCGAGCCGCCTCATGGCTGGGGCGAAATACTAGAATCGACTGATCGTCAGCCACCAGCAGGCGGCGATCGCGATCGACCACCAGGCCTCGGGGCTGCTGAAACTGCCGGGTGCTGCCGCCCTCCCGCCAAGACTCAAGGGTTTCCCCCAGGGTGCCATCGGGATAAAAGCGGTGAATCACTGGATGCCCAGGGGCGCTATCGACCATGAACACAAACCCGTGGGCGTCGGTGGCTAGCCACCCCACCTGCTCAAAGCTGCCGCCGCCGATCAGGCCCAGGGGCGCTCCGGGCGGGTCAATCCAGGCGCGGGGCCGGGCGGCCTCTGCCGTCGTTAGGGCCATGGCGTAGGGCACCGTTGGCGGTCGGTCGAAGTAGGGGTAGCGGTCGTCGTTGCGATCGTCGCCCTCGCTGCGGCCAAAGGGAATGATCCGGTTTTCGCGCGGGTTATAGCCAACCCCCTTGAGGGTGTCGTCAAAGAAAATGTCTTCGTCGATGACCACCAGCTCCAGGGCATTTTCTGGCAGGGCAATGGGGTTGCTGTTGGTGGCTCGAAAGTCACTGTAGGCGAGGTTGAGGCTGGCCCCCAAGCCCATGTAGACGGTAAAGGGGGTAGCGCGATCGCCAAAGTCGGTGGTCAGGTTGCGAATCCGGCTGGCATTGTCGTGGCGGCTCTCCCAGGCTCCCGGCAGGGTAAAACTGGGCCGCAGCGGGTCGAGGGTATCGCCCGACACCTCCCGCAGCCCCTCCGGCAGAGTCAGCGAAAAGTAGGGGTTGAGACCTGATTCGTCGGTTTCCTCAAACCGCAGCACCACCTCAGCAATGCCGTCACGGTCGGTCACCGGGTTGCCCTGAGACAGGGTTTGGTCAAACCAGGCGGTGCGACGATGCTGCACCGTCACCCGCGCATCGGGCACCGGAGTCGCCGTCCCTGTAACCGGGTCGAGGGTAACTACTCTGATAAAAACGGTGCGATCGATCTCAGCCATTACAGACTTACTCCCGCGCTAGCACTAGCTCCACTACCGCTGAGGGCAGTTCTAGCGGCCCGCAGCATATCGTCAAAGGCCATTTCGGTGCGACCCAAACCCAGCTCAAACTCGACCTGTAGCTCGTCGAGCTTGTCGAGCAGCGGCATCAGCACCACGGTCAAATCGATCTCATCCAGCGCCCCCTGAATCGCGGCCCAGGCCGCCAGCAGCGGTGGCTCTAGCAGCACCCTTGGGTTCACCGAATTGACCAATCCCTTTACCTGGTCGAGCAGGGCGGTCAACCCCGCCAGCAGCCGCGAGGGCAGAGTCGCCTCCACCACCGACCGCAGCCGCTGATAGATCGCATCCAGCCCCGCCGTCATTCGCATCGGGTCAAGGCCGTCGATCAGAGCCCGTACCTGATCCAGCGCCTGGTCGATGTCATTCGCCAAAAAGTCGACCCGCAGGTTGGTGACGACGCCCTGCAACCGCGCGATCGTGTTCTGCACCTGGGCCAGGCTGTCTGCGATCGCCAAACCGTCGAGCAGACCCACCACCTGGTCGTAGGTGGCATCCAGCTCGGCCCCAATATCCTCGGGGCGAATCGGCAGCAGCCGCGCCTTGAGGGCGTCAAATCGCTCATCCAGCGCCGTTAAAAACCGGGTTGGGTCGGCCAGCCGCATCACCCGCTTAAAGGTCTCTACATCCAGCAGCTGGCGGGCGTAGGGGGGCAGCAGGCCCAGCAGCTTTTCGCGCAGCTCGATATACAGATCGCCCAAATGGCTGAGGTCGAGGTTCTGCTTCAGCGCCTCCAGCCCGGCCACCAGCCGACTGTACAGGGCCACCAGTTCACCTAGTTCCGCTTCCGGGTCAAGGTTGCTCACCAGAGCCAGCTTGGCTTCAGCCCCAGGGGTCTGCACCGCCAGCCGCAGATCAAAATGCTGGGCCTTGAGCTGGTTAAAGCGCCCCGGCAGGTTCAAACTACGCAGCGCCGCCAGCACCGTATCGATCGCCCCGTGAATCTGCGCCGTCAGCGCCTCGGGCTGAAGCTGGTCGAGCAGCGCCAGCGGAGCCTGAAACATGGCGTGGAGAGCATTCACCACACTCTCCTGCACGTCGTCGATCAGGGCCACCAGGGGGGCGGCCAGCTCGATCGCGGGGGCAAACAGCACCGAGGGGCTAAACCGATCCAGCTCGGTTTCAATCCGGGCAAATTCGGCGGCCAGCGGGGCCAGCAGCTCGGAGGGGCGAATGGCCTGAATGCCTGCCTGAATCTGGTCGACTAGGGCCAGCAGGTCGTCGATCCAGCGGGTCAAGTCGAGCCCGGTGACGCTGGCCTTGAAGCGATCGAGCAGCTGGGTCAGAGGAGCGATGATCTGGGCGCTGTCGAGCTGATCGAAACTGGCAGTCGCTGTTTCAAAGGCCTCGCTCAAGGGGATCAGCAGGCGGTCGGGCTGCAGCTCGGCCAGGGGGGCTTGGAGGTATTGCTCATGCAGGTCGTCGAGGGGTTTGAGCAGGGCGGTGAGATCCAGGGTGGCGATCGCCTCTGCCACCACGTCAAAGGCCGAAAATAAGACCGTCAATAGCTGGGTCGGGTTGAGGGCGTCAAGCAGCGTCAGGGCCTCTTCGTAGCCTGCCTGGAGGGCATCGATCGCGGCCTGGGGCACTCGCTTAATGTCTGCGAACCCCTGCCGCAGGGGCGGCGTGATGGTGCCGCTGAGGTCAATGGTAATCACCAGATCCAGGGCCACCTTGAGCGCCTCTCGCAGCAGCTCGTTGAGCGATTCGGGGTCAATCTGGCGTAGGCTGTCGGCGGCAGATTCCATTTCGGCCACCACCGGGTCGATCACTACGGCAAAGTCGATAGGGACTAGCTGGTCGAGAATCTCGGCCACCTTAGCCCGCAGCTCCTCTAGTAAGGCCGGAATATTCAGCCCGGTGAGGAAACTGGTGAAGTCATTGATGCCTGTCACCGCCTGGTCGGTGACGTCGGTAATTGCAGATTCTAGCGGCGTCAGCAGGTCGCTGAGCTGGCCCAGGGTACCATCGAGAAAGCTCTGAAACTCGGCCAGGCTGCCCGCCAGGCTGGGGGCGCTGGGGTTGGTGGGGTCGCCTGCGATCGCCACCTCGGCCTGCTCAAACAGCCCCCGCAAATCCTGCTCAAAGCGGTACTCAAACTGACCATTGGGCAAAAATTCTCCTACGTTGCCCGCCAGGTCGCGCAGCTGCTGCACCAAGCCGTCAAAAAATTCGGCGATGTCTGCCAGCAGGTCGCCAACGCCGCTTTCCAGATCGTTCACCACCTGTTCCACCGGGGCCAGACCTGCCTGTAGGGTGTCGCCAACCCGGCCCAGGTCCACCGTCTCCAGGGTGTCGCGGGTGGTTTCGAAAAAGCCCAGCACCTCGTCGCGCACGACACTCAGGTCAATGCCCTCGATCGCCGTGTCGATGCGATCGAACAGCGCATTGAACGGGTCTTCGATCCGCTGGGCCTCGCGGATGGGCACCGCCAAAGCCTGCCCCAGCTGCTCGCGCAGGTAGTTTTCCAGGGCATGGGGCTGAAACAGCGGTGTTTCGAGCAGCCGGTTGATCTCGTTCAGCAGCGGGCGCAGATCTCGCCTGAGGGCCTGTAGGGCGATCGAGGTTTCTACCACCCCGTCGCGAAATTGGGGATAGTCAGCTGGGGCCAGGCTGAGGGTCTGGCTAAAGCTGCCGCTGAGTACCGTCAGGCCATTGGTCACCGGCTCCACCACCGCTGCGGGCAGCAGCGCCGTCAAAAACGCCTCCAGCTGCTCGATCAGGTGCCGCACCGAGCCGTAGCCGAGGGTGTCAAGCACGGTGTCGAGGGCCTGCTGAAACACCTGCACCACCAGAGCCTGGGGGTCTTCGACCGTCTCGGCCTGCTCGATCAGCGGCAGCAGGTTGCGGCTCAGTTCCTGCACCGACTGCACCCAGGCGCGAATGGTTTCGGCCTCGGGGCCTTCCAGGCTGCCCAGCACCCGCAACAACTGGTCGACCAGCGCGTTAAAGACCTCGGTGCGGTTCTCAGGAATGCCGTTGGCAAGGCCCTGCACCGCGTCGATCACGCTCTGAATTTGCCCCACCAGGTCGCCACCGATCGCCTGATCCGCCTCCCCAATTCGCTGCTCAAACCCAGCCAGGGCTGGGGTTGGGTCAACCTCAGCTTGCAGTTCTAAAGCCTCAAATAGCTCGTTGATCTGAGCAATCAGCGCCGCTGAGTCAAACTCAAACAGACCTGACACCTGCTCCGTCAGCTGGCCCTCCACTCCACTTACCCCGCCCGACAGGGAACCAGAGGCGGTGGCGGCAGCCTCGAACTGGGCACCTAGATCCCCCACCCCGCCCAGGGTGCTTTCCAAATCGCGGATATTGACGACCAGCGTTCCTTCAGCCATAACCTATACGTCATCCTCCTCGTCGGGGGTGCCAAAAATTGCCGTCAGCGGGGCCAGTGACTCCTCCAGGCCAGCGGTGGCCGTAGTCACGCCATCGAGGGCACCGGAGAGCTGCGGCGTGGGGTCAGAAATGTCGGGAATGTTGCCCAGTCCTTCGATCGCATCCAGCGCCCCGGTAACGGTGTCCAAAAAACCGGCGGCATCGTCGAGCAGCCCGGTATCTAGGCCACCCAAGGGATCAGGCGGTGGCGGCGGCGGTGGACTCTCGCGCACCACCAGAAAATAGTCGAGTTGGTCGGGGCGCTGACCACTTTCCTGCACGTCCAAGGTCTCGATAATCACGTACTGCACGTTTGTGGCCGTGAGAATATCGGCCACAAACGTGACCGGCTCCCCAGCGAAAAACTTCTCCCGCAGGGCCTCAAGAAACTCGCTCTGGGCTTCCTGGCCATAAAGACTACCGGCGATCGCCACCCGCGTGGGCACCGTATTCAGGTCTTGAAACAGGCTGCCCACTTTCCCCGGCACCGCCAGTTCCACATAGCAGCGTTGCTCCAGGGTGCGAATCGACGCAATCCGGGGAACTTCCCAATCGCCGAGTACGGGTTTAACTCTCATGACAGATCTACTCCATGGCATTGGGCCTGGGCTTGCAG
>JBARVK010000392.1:0-3517 GCA_049646225.1 Nodosilinea sp. | reverse complement strand
GCCGTAACCGGGCTGTAGAGCGTTGCGACTCAAGATTGCCTGGCTCCCTAGTCCAGGAGGGTAGTGTCTAGACTGGTGCTGCAGAGGACTAGTCCTCCTGCCAGACCCGTACGGTGCCGTCCCAGCCAGCGCTGACTAGCGTCTTGCCATCGGGGGCAAACGTGACCCCCCACACCCAACCCTGGTGCCCCTGCAAAATCGAGACCAGCCGGCCCTGGTCCATATCCCACAGGCGAATGGTGCTGTCGTTGCTGGCGCTGGCCAAAAGTTTGCCGTCGGAGCTAAAGGCAATGCTGTTGACCGGGGCCGGGTGGGCTTTAAAGCAGGTGGTTTCGCGACCGCTGTTGAGCTTCCAAAAGCGTACGGTGCAGTCGGCGCTGGCGCTGGCCAATAACCAGTTGTTAGGGCTGGCGGCGACAGAGAGCACCTCGCCCGTGTGGCCGCTCAGCACGTGATTGCTGCCCTTACCCTTGATGCGGTACAGGCGCAGGGTTTTGTCCTGACTGCCGCTGATCAGGGTGGTGCCGTCGTGGCTGACGGCAATCGCGCGAATCCAGTGGGTATGGCCATTGAACTGATGGATCAAGGCCTGATCGCTCAACCGCCAGACACAAATTTTGTGGTCTTGGCCGCCGCTGAACAGGTACTTGCCGCTGGGGCTAAAGGCCACCGCCCGTACCCAGCTGCTGTGGCCCTCTAGCTGTCCCACCGCCTCACCCGTGGTGAAATCCCACAGGCGAATGGTGTTGTCATTGCTGACGCTGGCAACACAGGAGTGATCGGGGCTTACGGCCACCGCCCGCACCCAGGCTCGATGGTTGTCAATCACCTGCATAGTGTTGCCAGTGGCCAGATTCCAGACCCGTATGGTTTTGTCGCCGCTGCCGCTAACAATAAAGTTGCCGTCGGCACTCACCGCGATCGATCGCACCCAGCTGCTGTGCCCCGTCAAGACCTGGCTACAGCTCCACTTAGCCACGCGGGTCGGAGGCGAGGGCGTCACCTCGGCCGCCTGATTCAGGGCCGTGGTCATATCCACCAGCTCAAAGGCGGCAGAATCGTCTGGGTCACCCTGGGAGCGCGGGTTGGGGGGCTGAGGGGGCATGACAAGGGTACGCATCGACATGGGGGCTTAACTCGATCGTTGGCAACGGTGAACCTGAGCGCAGACTGGGCTTAGTCTGCAAGGCCACCGTCGACTACACCCTGCCAGCATCCTATTCCGAAATTTATGGGGTTGGCTAGGCTACAAACCGGCGATCGGTCAACCTGTACACCTTTCGCTCAGGCAATGCTGCCGCGCTTGCGGGCCTCTTTGTAGGAGGTGCCCACGTTCTTGAGTCCGGCGCGAATCATTTCCTGTTCGAGCAGGGCGAAAAAGCGCGTGCGATCGCCCCCTCGCACCACTGCCTGGTTGTGAGCCTCAGCCAGGGTCACCGGGTAGCCATAGCCCTTCTGCACCTGGGTGAGCACCATGCTGAGCGCGATCTCGCACAGGGCCCCGTCGGCCATCACCCACTGGGGCACCTCCACCCGCGCCACCTCAGGGCCAACGTTGAGGTAGCAGAAATAGACGCGATGGTCGCCGTAGAGGTCGAGAATGCTGGCGGTGCTGCGCCAGAAGGGGCTGCGCTCCCCCGGCTGCAGCTCGGTAGCCCAAAAGGTGGCGTCCCGCAGGGGCAAAAAGTGGCCGCAGGGGGCGCGATCGGCCTGGTTACTCCGTTCGCCATCGCCACCGCAGTGGGTCTGGCAGTCGGGCTGGGGAAAAGGACAGGCGGCCAGCCGTAGAAAATTCATCGCCTCGCCGCTGCGGCTGGCGCTGAGGTAGCCCACCAGGGGAATGTTTTGGGCCCGCAGACGCTCCCACCCGTCGAGAATGGGGCCAAGGATGCGATCGCGGGCCTCAGTGGGCAATGTCTCTAAAAACCAGTAAATCAGCGACCCATCGACCAGCGCTAGCACAGGTGCGCCAGGGCCCTCCGCCATCAGGGTTTCCTGCACTGCCTCCCCCAGTTCGGCCAGCACCACGGCCTCGGCCACGGTGCGGCGGTGGCCCATCCACTCTTCGGTACTGATGCCCCACTGGCGCGATAGGTAGAGGTCTTCGGCCCGGTACACCACCTCCGGCAGGCTATCGAGCAGCGGAAATCGGCTCTGGCCGTAGTGCAGCACCACCCGGCCCACGTTGATTAAGTAACAGTAGGCAATCTCATGGTGGCTGGGGGAAATCTGCGACCCGTCGGTGGCCAGCACCGTGTGGGCCTCGGGGGCGGTAGCCACCGCAGCGCGCAGCCGCAGCGATTCGGTAGGCCGGGCAGCGGTAAAGGGAGCGCGATCGCCCCAGGTTTCGGCCTCGGCTACCAGTTTGGCCTGGTGGGCCGCCGCGATCGCCACCAGCCTGCGAGCCGCCGCGACTCGTTCCTGGGCGACGGCAGCCTCCTGGCTGAGGTGCTGGCTAATGCCCTGCATCTGCCGGGCCAGCTTCATCAGGTCGAGCATGGTGGAGAAAATTTGGTACGGCCATACTAGCACCTCCCTGTCAAAATTTCGCTAGAATCGGCGGCCTACGGATGCCACATTGGCCTCCCTCGGTATACTGTCGTGTGGCTTGTGTGTTGGTCGTGTTTTGGTCGTGCTTATGGAGTCTAAATGGCTCACCTCAAGATTCCCAGCCGGAGGGTTAGCGATCCTGGGGGCTCTGGTTGTCGCCGCCCCGGCCAGAGCGGCCACCCTGCAGTATTGGTGGTTTGATGCCCAAACCAATCAGCTGGTATTTACCACTGACGGAGAGGTTGCGCCCCAGGCGCAGCTGGTACTCAACCCCACCCGCATTGTGATTGACCTGCCCAACACTCAACTGGGCAGCACCAGCACCAGTCAGGCCGTCGGCGGTGCCATTCGTGAAGTGCGGGCCGGGCAGTTCGATCGCCAAACCGCCCGCCTGGTCATCGAAATTGCCCCTGGCTACAGCCTTAATCCTCAAGATGTGCGGGTGCAGGGCCTTCGTCCTAACCAGTGGGCGGTACAGCTGCCTACCCCCAATCCGGGTACAAATTCCCCGACTGGGGCCATCCCAGCCCCAACGACGACGGCCAACCGGGTTGAAGGCAACACCGGCACTGGAGCAGCGGCCACCCTCACGGGCGTCGTCACCACAGGCGACGGCTTTTTAATCAGAATGAGCGGCACCGCCCCCACACCCACAGTGCAGTTCACCACCGACAACGCCGACAACCGTTTCGCCATTATCGACCTGCCCAACACGGCGATCGCCAGCAGCCTCCGCCCCGACGACCTGCCCAACTACCGCTACAGCATCATCGCCTGGGATGTGGTTCAGCAGCCCAGCAGCCCGACCTCCACGCGCATTACCCTCAAGCTGGGGCCCACTAGCCCCGACTGGCGCGCCCTCCGCAACAACAGCGGCGTGATTGTGCTGCCCCCCAGCGGTGTACCGATCGCCAGCGTGGCTGACGAGCCACCGCCCCTAGCCACTGCCCCCAGCGCACCCCAGGCC
>JBARVK010000391.1:0-2641 GCA_049646225.1 Nodosilinea sp. | reverse complement strand
GGGAATGCCTAGCTGAGCGGCAATTTCAGACTGGCTCAACCCCTGGAAGTAGGCGATCTCGAGCACTTCACGCTCGGCGAGGGGAATTTGGTCGAGGGCAGTGCGCAGGTGCTGGCGCTGCTCTTGCTGAGTCGCGTGGTCAACGGGGTTGGGCGATCGACTAGAGGCCGCCGTTATGCGCTGAAACCGCTGCAGGATAGTTGCCCGTCCGCTGCTGATCCGCAGGCGATCGATGGCTCGCGAGCGGGTGTAGGTGGCGAGGTAGCTGCCAATGCTGCCCCGCTCTGGGTTGTACTGCCGCCGCTGCCAAAAACTAACAAATACCTCTTGGGTCAGGTCTTCTGCTTCGGTGGGGTTGGCCAGCATTTTGAGGGCCAGAGTATAGACCATGGAGGAGTAGCGATCGTAAAGAGTGGCAAGGGCATTGGTATCACCAGCCCATAGACGCTGGACCAGGTCGCGATCGCTGACGGGTTCAGACGCCAGAGGGTCGGAGGGCGAGAAGGGAGGCATGGGCGATCTGACAGTAATACGACTCAAGTAGGTGGGTTGGATGAGTCAAGGGCAAAGCATCTAGCTCAGCTAGCCCAACCTCAAGGGTTAACTCTGGCAATTTCAGCCCGCCATCCATCGGGCATAGCTAATCGTATTGTGCTGGGTTCTACAGGAAATGAACCTCGCCTCAAACGTTAGCGTAAAGGAAACGGCTATGGATCACGATTTTATGTCTGCCGACCAAGACTCTCGCCGGGCAGGAGTCTCGCGTCGCCGGGTGATGGTAAGTGGCGCGATCGCAGGATTGGCGGGTACCCTGGGCTTTTCCGCCCTAACTAAGAATTCGGCTCAGGCGCAGAGCAGCCCTGTCTCCATTATCCGCAACAGAGCGGCGGCTAACGATGCGGCCATTCTCAACGGGGCCCTCTACTACGAACATCAGGCAATTTGGGCCTATGGGGCTGCTGCTGGTGGCCTCAGCGATACCGACGTGGGCAAAGCAGTGCTGGCCATTGCCCTGGCCAATCAGGCCGACCACATGACTCACCGCGATACCCTGGCCCAGGTGATTACCGATCTGGGCGGCAGCCCGGTCATGGCCGAAGACAGCTACGACCTCTCAGCCTACCTAGAGCGCGGCGACGGTGGCCTCGATTCTGATGTCAATATTGCCAAGCTGGCCCTGGCTCTAGAAACGGACGCGGCGATCGCCTACGCCAGCGAAGTGGCCCGGCTCAGAACCCCTGAGCTGATTACCGCTGGCACCACGATTGCTGCTGCTGAGGCCTCCCATGCGACGACTATTCGGGCTGCCTTCATCTCGTTGGGCATCGATATTCCCTACGTCCCTGCCGCGTTCGTCAGCGCCGCCACCCGTGACCAGTGGGTGATCAAGGTGTAGCTACCCTGTAGTTGTTCCCTGAAAATAGTTGTAGACAGACCGTTATGGTCACTCCTGACCTCAGCCCGGAGCCATGTGCTCCGGGCCTTTTTTGCCCCTACAAACCGATTGGGCAACCAAACAGGATGTGGCCCAGATCAAGCGGTAACAGCAGCCACCTCAGCCGACTGCGCGATCGCCTGCCAATCGCCCGTGGCGCTGAGGTAGCCCACTTCGACCACGTAGATGCGATCCCACTGGGGGATGGGCAGGTACCAGTCTTGGGCAAAGTCGTCGCGGCAGCGCTGCTCAGCTACTGTCGGGGGCAGCGCCGACTGGGTTGATCGGCCTGTGACATCGTAGAGGCGCAGGGTCATGGTTTCGCCGCCGTTATCTTTGGCGCGGTTGCGATCGCTGGGGTCGATTTGCCACACCGCATAGAAGCGATTGCTCTCGCGATCGACCGATAGCCGAATCCAGCTGTTGGCCGCAGCGGTCTTGGCGGGGGCGATCGGCAGCTCGGTGCTGGCAGGCTCAACGCCAAAGCTATCGGGCGAGCTGGGAGGAATGCCCGCCAGCGCGGCCACCACCTCTGGCGGCAGACCCTCTAGCCCCGAGCTGTCGTCAACATCCGCCGCTTCGGGCGGGGGGGGGACGTAGTCGCCTGGCTCTACTGGTACCGGCGGTGGCACCGGTACGGGGGCGGGTCGCAGGGGTGGCTCAGCGATCGCTGTGGCCCCGTCACTAGTCGAAAAAAAACTGTCCGGTGGTAGCTCCTGACGATCTAAATCTGGATTTGGGGTGGAGCCTAGGCTGACCCGGCTGAGCAGCTCTTCCTCAAGGGTGCTGGGCGGCAGTGGCCCTGGATTGATGTTATCGGTTGGCACCGGGCCTGGGGTAATGGGTAATGGGCTGATCGATACCGCACCACGGCCCACAGTCGCCGCCGATTCGGCCTGGCTGGGTAGACTGGCCGCTTCTGCGGCCAGGGCTGGCGGTACGTCAGCACTGTTGGGGCTGCTGCTGGAAATCTCTACATCGGCGGAGGGCAGGCCTAGCACCATTTGCTGGAGGTCTAAGGGCACATCGGAGTCATAGGCCCCCGACAACGGGGGGTCTAGAGCGGGTAATATACCCCCGGGCAGCGATGGCCCTGGCTCACCGTCTAGGGCGGCGGCCTTTTCTAAACAGGTCTGACCTTCGCTCTGGCGGCCCATCTGCATCAGGGCTTGCCCTTTACCCGCCCACGCCGCCGCTGCTGAGGGG
>JBARVK010000390.1:0-3350 GCA_049646225.1 Nodosilinea sp. | reverse complement strand
GGTGATGCAGTTGATTTCATTGAGATACTAGTCGAAAGCATTCATCAAGTGCTGTAGGAATAGCATACGGTGTAAGCCAGCTAACAAATCGTTGCAGCGGCGGAATGAACGTTACTGGTTGGAATGTAAAGGTTGGTAGCCGCCGCTGAACTCAATCGTTATGCACTTGTGTATTTTTGTCTGGAAAAGCTAGTCAGATAATTTTGACGGTTGTTGCAGCGTTCTTATTATTGCAAGACAGAATCGTTCATCGTGCGTTTTCCCAAAAATTACGGAAACGCTAATTCACTGCTTTAACCCAGCCCTGGCGCTGGGCTACTTCCAACACCGCAGCGGCAGCGGCGAAAATGAGCAGGCTTTCGGCGATCGCTACCGCAAACGGCCAGCCCCGCAGGCTCACCGCCGCCGCCACGTTTACCAGAGCCAGCCCCCGCACCAGGCTAAAGGCCAGCACCATCCCGGCTTTGAGCTGAGGGTTAGGGTCTTGGCGCACGGCGTAGCGATAGGTGATGCCGAAC
The DNA here is from genome assembly GCA_049646225.1 of Nodosilinea sp. Classification (GTDB taxonomy): domain Bacteria; phylum Cyanobacteriota; class Cyanobacteriia; order Phormidesmidales; family Phormidesmidaceae; genus Nodosilinea. The sequence goes on along the minus strand of JBARVK010000390.1, from coordinate 2,832 downwards.
AGGCCACCGGAGAGACCCGCGATCGCCGTGCTGACCCAGAACGTGCTGCCGCTCAGGCCCGAGGCAATTGAGGCGATCGCGGCTCCCCAACCTAGAGACGGCACGCGATGGCCCAGCAGCAACCCAGCCGCCACTATCCCGGCGGCAGCTCCGGCGAGAACTGCCCCCTTGAGTGATTCAATGCGGTCTTCGTCAGTAAACGGACGTTCAATGGTCACAATAGTCTCTAGCTCGATAGGGCTGCCATGCGCTCTAGCCAGCCGCGCATTTTGCCGGGGTTGAGCAGTCCGTAGGGGTCAACCTCGGCTTTGAAGTTGACCTGGGCCATATCTACTTTTTTCATGCCGCCGTCTTCGAGCAGGTAGGTGTGGGGGTTGGCGATCAGCGCCCCGTTGGCCTCGTGGTAGCGAATGATTTTGGCCAGCCGCTCCGGGGTGGAGTAGCGCACAATTTGCAGCGCTGCGGGAATGGTGTTGCCGCCCATGCGCAGGTACTCCAGGTGCATGATCACCTCGTCGCCAAAGTGCTCGTAGAAGTGCTGCACCCGCTCCAGCGTGGGGTCGTAGGGGAACAGGGTTTGCAGGTAGGTGAGCGACGGATCTACGCTGCGGGCGTGGAGGGTGGTGTGGTTCCAGGTGAACTCAGCCAGGGGCGCTCCTTTGCTGGCCTCCTGGGCCGACTTGCGGTAGGTAATGGTGCCGCCAAATGCCTGTACCAGCTCGCCAAACAGTTCCAAAGAAGGCTCGGCCACCATCACCAGGGCAGCGGCTTGACCCGCTGGCAGGTAGGGCTGGAGCGAGGCGAAATAGCTGGGGATGGGCCAGGCGTGAATGCTGATCAGCTTTTTGATCAGCCCGTCGGCGTCACCCAGGGCCTGACCAAAGCGGGCGGCGGTCATAAAGTCGTCGAAGGTGACAATTAGCTCTGCCCAGGGGTAGGCGGGGCCGAGGGGAATTTCTAGCTCGGTGATAATGCCGTTGGTGCCGTAGGCGTGGTTGACCTGCTGCACCTCATCCCCCCGCAGCTCAATGACGCGGGGATTGTCCTCGAAGGTGACCACGCGCACGGCGTTGAGATTGCCGCGATCGCGCAGCTGCCCGTAGGTAATCGAGCCGATGCCGCCGCTGCCGCCGCCGATGAACCCGCCGATGGTGGCGGTGCGGTAGGTGGAGGGGTACATGCGCAGTTCCCAGCCGGTGTCCCGCGTCACCTTATCGATGGCGGCGAGCTTAGCCCCTGGTTCTACCCAGGCCACCCCCGGCGCGACTCGCTTGACGGCGTTCATCTTGCTCAAATCGAGCACCACGCCACCCTCTAACGGTATGCACTGGCCGTAGTTGCCCGTGCCTGCCCCTCGCACGGTGACGGGCACGCGGGCCTCCACACACACCTTCGCCACCGCCAGCACCTCCTCCTCGCTGGTGGGGCGAACGACCAGATCGGCAACCAGGTTTTCCAGCTGCCCTTGCAGAATGGGGCTGAAGTAGTAGTAATCCTTGGACAGCTTTTCGCGCTGGTTGGGGTCGCGGATGGTTTCTATGGGGCCAAAGGCTTGGGCCAGGGCATCCCAGTCGGTGGTGGAAGGGGCCAGGGTCATCGGTCGCCGGGGGGAGATTACCCCTGCTAGTGTAAAACGCTCGACCCCGAAGTGCTCGCCCGAAGTGCTCGACTGGCGATCGCGTTAGTTCTCCATCAACCGATCGCGCACCGCTAGCGCCGTCGCCGGAGCCAGCAAAACCCCGTTGCGGTAGTGGCCCGTGGCTAGCCAAATATTGCGATAACCTGCCAGGGGCTGAATCACCGGAGCCGCTTGCCCCTGGGGCCGAGGGCGCAGGCCAAACCAGCGATCGGTGACCGTGCCTGCGGCCAGGGCCGGACAGTAGGCGATCGCGCCCGCCCGCACTGCCTCCAACCGCTCGGCCTCGGGCTGCATCGCCAGCGCCTCATCCACAGAAGTTTCGGGCGGAAACTCAACCGTCGCCCCCACCCAGTAGTCGCCGCCGCCTAGGGGTACCAGGTGAATGTCGTGCCCATTGACCACGGGCTGAAAGTCGGCGTCACCCAGCGGAGTATCCAGGTGAATTCGCAGGGCCTGACCCAACACCGGACCAACAGCGGTCGGTTGCGCCAGGGATTGGGTCAGCGGCAGAGTGCCCAGGCCCGCTGAGAGCACGATCGCATCGGCGACCAGGGTTTGATTGGCCGTATGAACAGCGGCACAAACGGCGTCTTCCCCCTTGGCTCCCTCCGTCTCAAACCCCACCACGGGCTGATCGAAGTGGAACGTAACCCCCTTTGCTGCGGCTCCGGCCACCAGCGCCTGGGTCAGCTCCGTGGGGTTTACCTGAAAATCCTGGGGAGAGAAAATACCAGCGGCGACTCCGTCGGTGCTGAGGTGGGGGCAGCGATCGCGCACCTGTTCCGGCTCCCACAGCTCTAGCGGGTATCCCTGGCCGTGGCGAATCTGCTGGAGCGATCGCCAGCGAGGCAGTTCTTCGGCCTCAAAGCACAGGCTCAGAATGCCCTGGGTGTTGCGCTGAATGGTTTGCCCCGTCAGCGCTTCCAGTTCAGGAATTAGCGTTTGATAGCGATGCAGGCTGCGCTGGCGCAGGTGCCAGTTGCGGCCTTTCACCTTGTGGCTAATCACCGCCATCGCCACCCCCAGGGCGGCAGCGGTAGCCCCCTGGCCCGGCGCCGAGCGATCGAGCACAGTGACCCGCATCTCCGGGCAGAGGCTCAGCTCGTAAGCGATCGCGGCCCCCACCACGCCGCAGCCAATGATTGTGATGTGTTTCAAGGGTGGTTGTGGGAAATGGCAGTACAGATCGCGAT
>JBARVK010000389.1:0-3985 GCA_049646225.1 Nodosilinea sp. | reverse complement strand
CCGAAATTCACACCGACGACCCCACCGCCTTTTGGGAGCGGATTGAGGCGATCGGCGACCAGTTTAAGCAGACCCGGCCCGACAAGGCCCATTTGCAGTGGGCCGTAGACACCATGCTGCGGGTGGTGCACCACTCCAGCGCCTCCATAGAAGCGGTGAGGGCACAGCTGCTGGCCCAGGCCCAGGCTATACAAGCGGACGACTTTCGCCTTTGCCATGCGATCGGCGACTACGGGGTTAAAGCCTTGCCCAGTAGCCCAACCAAGCTCACGGTATTGACCCACTGCAACCACGGGGCGCTGGCCACCTCCGGCTACGGTACGTCGCTGGGCATTATGCGATCGCTCTGGCACGCGGGCCGACTAGAGCGGGTCTACGCCGCCGAAACCCGACCTACCTTTCAGGGGTCGCGGCTGACCGCCTGGGAGTGCGTTCAGGAGGGCATTCCGGTCACGGTGATTACCGATAGCATGGCCGCCCACTGCATGCAAAAGGGGCTGATTCACGCTGTACTGGCTGGGGCCGACTGCATTGCCGCCAACGGCGACACCATCGGCAAAATCGGCACCTACAGCCTGGCCCTGCTGGCCCAGGCCCACACCATTCCCTTTGTAGTGGCGGCTCCGGTATCGACGATTGACTTTACATTGGCAACGGGGGAGGGCATCGCCATTGCCGAGCATGCCCCCGAAGAGATTTATCAGCTGGGCAATGCCCAGGGCACCCCGGGAAGTCCACGGGTCACCTCCCCCAACGGGGCCGAATTTTATAACCCCGCCTCTGATGTCACCCCGGCTCGGTTGATTACCGCGATCGTGACCGAAAAAGGAGCCTTTGCTGCCGACCAGTTGGAGGCACTGAGGGCCGAGTAAAGCACTCAAGACCGTTGCTTTTTCTAGCGCAACTGCTGCTGCTTAGCCCCAGCTCATTATGATTAGGGGGATAGCTGCTCCATGTCATTTCCCTTTGCCCCAGCCATGCCTACTCCGCGCCCCTCCGCCAACGTTTCCAAGTATGTGGTGACGGTCTTTGCTGTAACCGCTGCGGTCATTGGGGTGCGGTTCTTAATCACCTGGGCAGCGGAGCTGTTTTTGCACCCCATTCCCATTGTGGGTGGCTGGCTCAAGAGCCTTGAAATCATTGAGCTGAGCGTCATTGTGTTGTTTGCTCTGCTGGGCTTTGGCCTGGGCAGGGCCACCCGCCATCTGTCGGCTAGAACCGCCCTGGGAATTAAGTCGATCGCCCTGCTGATTGCGCTGCCGCTGGTTTTCTTTAGCAGCTACTGGCTGCGGTACCACCTGTGGATTGGCCAGCTCACAGCCGAGTCTACCCTGACTCGCCCAGAGATTACCGCCTTGGCTAACCAGGCTCTTCTCAGCGAGGGGGACAACCAGGGGTTTTGGGGCTATTACACTACGACCACCCGCATGCCCATTTTGCCCGCCTCGGTGGATGAGCTAGAGCGTATGGCTGAAGATCAAAAGTGGTTTCGCTCCGAGCTGACTCGCTTTAGCGGTATTGAACCTGGCGTATTCTCAATGGTTTTTGACGGGGCCGGGTGGGGTATTCGACTGTTTTATATGGCTTTGGCTTTTCTCACCGGAGTTATTTATTTCTTTAAGGGATTATCCGAGGCCGATGCGGCCCGACTCCGCCAGCTGGCCCAGGGCACCGCAGTCAAGAGCAAAGTCTGACGGTAGCGATGGCAAGGCAAAGCGATGGAATCTGTAGTCGCTGTGGTTTTGGCCGGAGGCCGCAGTTCCCGTATGGGCCACGACAAGGCACTAATTTCTCTAGGGCCTGAAATCTTGATTCAGCGTACCTGTCGGGTTGCCCGTGCTGCGACTGATGCAGTGTATGTGGTCACGCCCTGGGGCGATCGCTATCGCCCGCTTTTACCTGATACGGTGCAGTTTATAGCCGAGCAGCCCCTACCCGGCCTGGGCGAAACATTCCAGGGGCCGCTGGTTGCCCTAGTGCAGGCACTGACATGGCTACACCATCGGCCCGAGGGCAGCCCCGTCTGGGTCTTGCTACTGGCCTGCGATATGCCCAACCTGTCGGCGGCTACCCTGAGTACCTGGCGCGCCGAGCTAGCCGCCCTTTCCCCCACCTGTTTGGCCTACTTGCCTCAGCGCCAGCACCGCTGGGAGCCGCTGTGTGGGTTCTACCGCATGACGGCCCTGGGGCCGCTGCAGCAGTACGCGATCGCATCCCAAGGGCGATCGCTGCAGAGCTGGCTCAACCAGCACCCGGTGCAGCCTATCCCGCTGGGGGATGACGCCATATTGGCTAACCTCAACACCCCCCACGACCTACAGCAGTGGCAGTCTAGGACCTAGCTTGGGGGCGATCGCAGTTCTCCTGCTCAAGCCACGAGGCCGGGGCAACGTTAGTCTGGGCCCAGAGAACGGCTGTCTGCATCATGAGGCTCAGCTTCAGGCGCTGAAGGTGAACTGGGCCACGGAATGCGCGAGTCGGCAGCGAGCAGACGGGCCACCTCGCGCGCACCGTAGCGGTTGACGTGGCTGGGGTCGGCAAACAGGTGCGACTGCCAGCGCCATTCTTCTAGCAGATCGACCAGGGTCAGGGTGCCCCGGTTGGCCCAGCCCTGCAAAAACTGCTGAAACTGGCGTTCGTAGCCCAGCCGCACCCCATCGAGATAGTCGTTGCTGAGCGGCAGGTTCACAAACACTAGGGGAATATTGCGGCTCCGCAAAAACTGAGTCATCGCCTCAAAGGACACCGTCTGCACACCGCCCAGGCGAAAGGGACGATAGGCGTTGTCGTACACCCCCCGCACCCGAGGAAAACTGCGGTAATACACCGCCGGGTTGAACTGGTCATTGACGGCGAGAAAGCCCTGGGCATTGATGGGGCTAGGGAGAATGGTGCCATGCTCGGCGGCGGCTTCGGCAGGGGCGCTGTCTGAGTTGGGGGCGGTGGCCTCTCCGGCAGCAGGTGAGGGGGGCGATTTCTCACGATTTTGCAGAGTGACTACAGCCCCATTGCGAACAGCGGCATAGCCTGGGGAGGCGAGAATTTCGGCAAAGGTGCGATCGAACCGCCCGCTGTTAAAGGCGCGCGACCCCTCCGCCCAGACCACTAACCGGGGGTGCAGGTCGGGGGCCAACAGCTGCCGGGTCAAAAAGCTCACCACCTGAGCGGTGGCCCCGTTGACGCTGAAGTTGTACACCCGCAGGCCGGGGTGGCCCTGTACCGCTAGCGCCTGCTGAAGCACCTGTGGATCGACCCCCTGCAGCGATCGCGAGCTGCCCACAATCAGCACATCCGGCGGCCCCTGGGCGGCCACGTAGGCGCGGTACAGGCTGACCTGCTCATCGAGCACATCGCTGCCCAGGGCCGGAAACGCTCTGGGTAACCCCTGCTGGGCCGCCTGCTGTTGGGCTAGGGAAAGGTTGTACTGGTACTCTCGGGCCTTGCGCTGGCCAAACACCTGGCGGGGGTCATCGGGGGGTAGCTCCTGCAGCAGGGCCACGGCTCGGCCCCAGGCCCCGGCCACCTCGTGCCACTGCGCCGCAGTGGTAGCCGTGGCGGCGAGCTGGGCGGCCTGATTGGCTTCGCCAATGGCCTGGTGCCAGGGATCGCTGGCCGCGATCGCCGCCGTGACCCCAGTATCGGAACCGGTGACCAGGCGGTTGGTGACCAGAGGATGGGAACGCCCCGCGCAGCAGGTCAGCAAAACCCCTGCCATCATCGATGCCGTTAGCCCGCGACGAGAGGTGAGGAGATGAAGCATAGCGGTGACAGGGGCGGGTAGAAACAGAGGGCGATCGAGAACGCTGCGCCCTGCTAACAGTTTAGAAAATTACGCTACCAGGCTGGGGAGATATTGGCGAGACGTTAACGTACGGCATCTTCGTCTTCCTTAGATCAGAAGAATGAACCCTGAAATGGCGGCTTCGGGAGCCCAGTTTGATCTAGCAGACTGTCGCGGTGGGCCAGAGCGCGAACGTGGTGGTGG
>JBARVK010000388.1:0-2082 GCA_049646225.1 Nodosilinea sp. | reverse complement strand
CACCATCTCAATGCGAATGTCGGGGTTTTCGGCCATAAACTGGTCGGCTAACCCCTGCATCTGGTCTGCTTCTACAGCCCGCAGCAAAAACGAAATGGTCACCGGCTGCTGGGCTCGCACATAGGCTCCAACTAGGAGCGTCCCGGTGACGACTAGGGCCAGAAAAACCAGATTCAGCCTTCTGCGGCTGAGATGTAGCACTCTCGAAAAAAATCTATTGAGCAAAACAAAGCCAGGAACGCTTACCGATCCCAGGCTTGCCGCACAACTAATGCAATCTGCTGCAGTCTATGCAAACTCTGAGTCAAGGACTCAGCACCGGCTAACCCAGGCTTCATCATCAAACGAGAAAACCTGGATCGCTGGTATCTATCGTAGGGAGGATATGTCCATCTTGCGAACAGGTTTAATCCTCTGTTTCTGGCTGGGGCTGGGGCGCGGTGGGGCCGGGCTGTAGCGGCGAGGTCGGCTGGCTGGGGATAAGCGGCGACTGGGGCGCAAAGGGGGCACTGCCGGGTTGATCAAAGCCAGGGGGCAGCGCTTGACCGTCTAGGCCATCTTGGGGAAAGCCATCGGGAAATAGGGTCGGATCCTCCAGGCCAGGCTCGGCTTCCCCCGGTCCCAGGGTAGTATCGCTAGGCAGTGTAGCCAGGGCCACGCGATCGCCCCCTACTGCCCGCAGCTGATCGAGCACCGCCACCACATCTTCGTAGCGGGCATCGCGGGCGGCGTAGAGCACAATCAGCCCGCCGGGGTTGACCTGATTAAACTGCAGCAGCACATCGGTGAGCAAGTCGAGGGTGACAGGCTGTTGGTCGAGGTAGACCTGACCTAGCCCATCAACGCTGACATAGAGGCGATCGGCCCCCTCCCCTACCTGACCCGGCAGCGGCTGCCCCGTTTGGGCGGTCGGCAGATCGAGATCAATAGCTTGCTGGCGAGTTAAACCCACCGCCGCCAGAATGAAGAACGTCAAGATGCAGAAAATAACGTCAATCAGGGGAATGATTTCGAGCCGAACATCCTGGGACGGCGTATCGAGCAGGTCTACTTTCATAGCGAGGGAGTCTCCGTCGAAGGCGCAGGATCGGGCGTAGACGGGGGCTGATCTGCGGCACCTGGGGCAACCGCAGGCAGAGGCTCAGGCACCGGAGAAATACCATAGCGCTGGGCCCAACTCTGACGGTAGAGCAGCTCTAGCTCACTGCCCGCCTGGCGAAACATTTTCGCCTGACCAAAGATAAACCCTTGAAATAGACGATAAAAGGCCAACGCCGTAATAGCAATGATCAGGCCAGCGGCGGTGCTAATCAGCGCTTCACTGATGCCCAGAGAGGTACCCGCGGTGGCGTCGCCGCTACCCAAATCGCTGATTTGAATCGACCCCAGGGAGTTGATCAGACCCAGTACCGTGCCCAACAGACCCAGCAGCGGGGCCAGGGCAATGACGGCCTCCAAAACCTTGTCGCCCCGCCCCATGGTGGCGAGTTCTTCGTTGGCGGCGGTTTCTAAAGCCAGGCGAAACACTTCGGGGTCGGGCGTCTGCAGCTTCAGGGGAGCCGATAGGAAGCGCCCCATGGGCAGCAGACTGGAGCGCTGAGCAATTTCGCCAGCGGCGGGCCAGTCGCGGCGGGCAGCCTCTAGCACCCGACCTGAAACTTCACGCTCGCGGGTTAAGATGCGCGACCAAAACCAAATTCGCTCCAGAATGGTGCCCACAGCCAAAATTGACAGTATGAGCAGCGGCCACATGGCAACGCCGCCACGGGCAAATAGCTCGGTTATATTCACTAGATCCTCCTATCACCACAGGCCGCTCTGTCTGATCGATTTGATCGGGCAGCGCAGCCTCTCTCGGGCAAAGCATAACAATTGTAGTGACTTTAGGAACGCTTCAACAGTTTCAGGTTAATTCTATCGGCTGGCGTTCGACCAGGGCATCTAGAATCAGGTCGGCGGTGCGCTGACAGGCGCCGGGTGGCCCCAGTTCTGCGCGCATTTTGGCATAGCCCGATCGCATCGTTTGGCGAGCAGTTTCGTCCTGCAGCAGGGTGAGGGCGGCGGCGGCGATCGCCTCTGGGG
>JBARVK010000387.1:0-8914 GCA_049646225.1 Nodosilinea sp. | reverse complement strand
ATTGGCCTCGGGGTAAAACATCAGCGCCGCCCCTGCTCGCACGTCTCCATAGATAATCTCAATATTATCGAGCTGCCCCGCATCACCCCGAACGCTCACCCGCTGGTGGTCGACAAACCCAGCCCGTTCAGCATCGGTAGAGTTCATCAGAATGCAGTGGCGGTGGGGCATGCCGCGATACTGGTCGTACTCTTTATAGACCACGGTGTTGTGCTGGCCGTAGCTGCGGCCCGTAATCAGCGCCAGCACCAGGGCAGACTGGTCGCCCTCGGCCAGACCAAACTCCGCCAGGGTGGGCAGGGTTAGGGTCGGCAGCGGGGTGGGCTGCATCTCGGCTTTGCCCGAGGGCGTGGGGAACTTGGGTTCTAGAAAAATGCGCCCGCCGATCGTGAACTCGGCCTTGGTGTCGTCGATCGCGCCGATTTTTTCATAGCCTGGAATGGTCTGGGCGATTAGCTGGCGCACGTAGCGGGTATCGTGCAGCCGTCGCCAGTCGATGGGCTGGTCGCCGTGCAGGCGGTGGGCCAGCTCCGCCAAAAAGTCGATCTCGGTAACCAGATCGGCCTCGCTCAGGTGGGTTTTGCCGGGGCTGTTGAGTCGCACATAGTTGTTGCCCGACTCGACGGTGGTGTGGTGAGGGTTTTCGAACCGGGCATAGACCGGCACGATGATGGTGTTTTGGCGGGCTAGCCCGTGGAAATGGCCCTGGTTGGGTTTGGTAGCCAAATAGATAATGGTGTCGATGTTGCCCAGGGCGCGCTTGGCCTGGGTCAGGTCGGGGTTAGCCCCGTAGAGGTTGCCCCCCAGGCACAGCAGGGTATCGACCTCGCCTGCATCCGCCGCTTCGATCAGGGCGCGGGCGTCGTAGCCGGGCTCTCGCTTCAGCGGCTTACCCAGCAGCAGCTCCAGCGCCTCGCGAATCGTGTCTTTGAGGTGGGCGGTTACCCCCATTGAGCCAAAGCCCTGCACGTTGGAGTGGCCGCGAATCGGCATCATCCCCGCGCCGGGCTTGCCGACGTTGCCGGTGAGCAGGGCAGTATTGGCAATGCTGAAGATGGTATCGACGCTGTTAGCCTGGTGAGTAACGCCCATGGCCCAGGCAAAGACGACGTTCTGGCTGCTGTGAATAATCTCCGCCGCCGCCGAGATCTCGGCCTGGGAGAGGCCGCAGGTGGCGACGATCGTGGCCCAGTCGGTGGTAGCTACCTGGTCGATGACGGCCTGCCAGTGCTCGGTGTAGGCCTTGAGATAGTCAAACTGCACCCAGCCCCGCTCTAGCAGCACCTTTTGAATGCCCACAAACAGGGCCAGGTCGCTGCCGGGGATCGGCTGCAAAAACAGCGAAGAAATGTCTTCCCCCTGCACCAGCCGCAGCGGATGGGCCGGGGAGCCAAACTTGACCAGGCCGACTTCTTTGACTGGGTTGATCACCAAAACCCTGCCGCCGCGATCGCGCAGTTCAATCAGCTCATTCATTAAGCGGGGGTGGTTGGCCGGGGCGTTCGAGCCTACCAGCACCACGCAGTCGGCCTGGCGCAGACTCTCCAGGCTAACCAAAGAGGTGCCGGTGCCAAAGACTTTGTTGAGGCTGACAGTCGAGGGGGCGTGGCACAGGTCTGAACAGTCAGCCAGGTTGTTTGAGCCCAGGGCTCGCACCATCAGCTGCAGCAGAAAGGCCGCCTCGTTGGACGATCGCCCCGAGCTGTAAGACGCTACCCGCTCCGGCGGCAGCGAAAAGCCAGCGGTGGTGAGCTGGTAAATCTCTTCCCAGGTGATGCGTTCGTAGTGGTCAGCCCCAGCCCGGCAAATCACCGGAAAGCTGAGCCGTCCCAGGCGATCGGCCTGGCGGGAGGTGAGCGCTTGCAGGTCTGATATGGTGTGGCGATCGAAAAAATGGTCTTTTAGGCCCGGCTGCAGTTCCGACGCGATCGCCTGCACGCTCTTCATGCAGCGCTGGAGAGGTTCTTCTAGCTCGTTCTGGAATCCACCATTCTGCCCCCCGGTGCCCCAAGCGCAGGAGAGACAGGCGCTTTTGTGAAACAGCTTTTTCCAGATCTGCGGCCCCTGGGGTGACAGGGTCTTTTCGGCCCAGTACTGGATGATCGGCAGGCCGCCCCCGATCGCAGGGGCATGGTCCCTGGCGGCGCGATCGCCGTGGTTGGCGGCAGGGGAAGGTGACTGGCCCTCGGTGGGATCAAGCTGGGTCATTGTCAAGCCTCATAATAGCCGCCATGTCTACTCGTGGGTCTCTACCTGCGGCAGCGTGTGAGTGCCTAAAATGCCGGCATCGCACATGCGGCACTGCCGACGGCCGTAGTTACCCACCGTATTCACCCCCATTATCGCCAGGGCCAGGGCTGACGGCAGCTCGTAGGGGTCGGCAGCCGTGTAGTTCACCGCATAGCCCAGATCTTCGAGGCAACCCACCGTTAAACGGCTGAGGGGATTTTGCCCCAGGTTCAAAAAGCCCGTCATTAGCTCATTGCCAAAGATAGCTTCGCGCCAGTGGCCATCGCGGGTCCCTTGGCCCCCCGTATTAGCCACCGGTACCGGCGTCATGCCCTGGGTCCCCACCAGCGCCGCAAATTCCCGCATCCCGTTTTGGCCGACGTAGATCGGATTGGCTGACCCCGCCCCCACGAGCAGGTTCTTGATTTGCCAAAGGGTGCCAATCCCAAGCACATGGCCCATTTCGTGAATAATGACATCGAGCAGACCGCCCTCCATCTCTAGGCGAGCCAGATCGCCCATGTCAAACTCCATAACCCCGGTAATGGGCAGCATCGAGCCGCTGCGCAGGCGAGTTGGGCCAGCCCGCCCCAGCACGCCATTGGGGCCGTCGATCGATAGCCCTCGCGCCTCAATCAGCACATCGTCGATGGTTTCTCCATTGACGACGGCGCTGGGCAAATCGCCAATGATGATCTCTGACCAGCGGGCGGCAGCGGTGTCAAAAACAGCGCGTTGGGTGGCCGTTAGCCCCCCCAGAAACCGCAGCTGAATGGAAAATTGGGAAGAGGGTAGCGCCTCTGGTTGGTCACCGTCAACCACCAAATCTAGCGACCAGCGGTTGAGAACCCCCCCGTCCATAAAGGCTTGGTCTTGAATTTGCAGCGTCCAGGTGCCGTTAGGATTGCCATTGAGCAGCGTAGCCAGGGGCTGCTGGGGCCGAAACGTGCCCTGAAAAGGCGCGATCCCCTCGCGAATAGAGACTCCTGCCCCATCGTCAAAGGTGGTTTCAAAAAAATTGTCGCCGCTGCCGCCAGCGTTGCCAACGAGCCGCACCGACTCTCCACCAGGGGCGGTGAGCGAAATGCTCAGATCGCTGGTGTAGGTATGTACGAGGTGAATGGTGACACTGATGCGCTGAAGGGAGCCTGAAATATTGGCTACATCAATGGAGGAGGCAACGGCGGTGGGGGCAAATTGCGAAATTCGTACCGCCGTCTCGTTGGTGAATACTTGCTTCATAGGGGCTAGATGCAACAAAACAGGTCAGACCAGGGACGCGATCGCAGGACAGTTGCTGACTCAGAGACGCCCGCCCCTAGGGTAAAGCACCTGGCCACCAAAATGCTTGGTCAAACCAATGCTTGGTCCAACTGTGTTGCTAAGACATCTCCCCAAACGCCGCCAGCGCCTCTCCCGTGACCCGGCAGATCTGCCACTCAGGCTTAATCTCAGCGCCCATGCTCTGGTAGAACTCGATCGCGGGGGTGTTCCAGTCGAGCACGCTCCACTCAAATCGACCGCAGCCGCGCTCTAGGGCCAGCTTGCCCAGGTAGATCAGCAGGGCTTTGCCAATGCCCTGCCCCCGGTAGTCGGGGTAGACAAACAGGTCTTCTAGGTAAATGCCCGGCTTCATTAAAAAGGTCGAAAAGTTGTGAAAAAACAGCGCCATGCCCACCGGCTGGCCCTCGACCCAGGCCAGCACCGCCTCGGCGTAGGGGCGATCGCCAAACAGAGCAGCTGTTAATTCGTCGGGACTGCCGGTGACTTCGTGGGCCAGCTTTTCGTAGTCGGCCAGGGCATTGATTAGCGCTACCAGGGCAGGTACATCGGCGGGGGTAGCGGGGAGAATTTTGAGGGTGGCGGGGGTAAGCATAGGTGGGTGAGTAGATGGGTTAGGGCGGTGGACTGCGTGTAGTATACGTGTACCTAACTTTCCCGTTACTGGAGAGTGGTGGGGCAAAATTTAGCGTAGGAGAGAGGGGATGCCCGTGGCAATCGGCATAATTTTAGGCCTGGTTCTTGGTGCCGGAATGGCTGGTTTACTGTTTGCCAGCCGTCTGCAAACCGTGCGGGAGCGAACCAAGGCTGAGATGGCGGGCGATCGCGCCGGCCTGATCGAGCGGCTGCACCACAAAGACCAGCACATCGAGGAACTTCGGACTGTGCAGCGCGACCTGCAAGCCCAGCTCGACTACAGCCGTCACGAGCTGCGCGACGAAGCCAGTCGCCGCGCCACCGCCGAGGCCCAGATGGGACGCCTGGGGGAGTTGGAGCAGGCCCTGGGCGATCGCGCCACCCACCTGGCCCAGACCCAGCAGGAAAATGCGTTACTCAGGGCCAAACTGGCCGAGCTGCAAACTCAGCTCACCCATGCCCACAGCACTACCCAGGAAAAAGTCGCCCTGCTCGACCAGGCCCAGCAGCGGCTGGCCCACACCTTTCAAGCCCTGTCTGCCGATGCCCTGGCGCGCAACAATCAATCGTTTTTAGAGCTGGCCCAGGCGACGCTGACGAGCTTTCAAACCCAGGCGGAAGGGAACCTAAACCTGCGCCAGCAGGCGATCGATTCCCTGGTGGGGCCGCTGCGCGATTCGCTAGAAAAGGTAGATCACAAGCTTCAGGCGCTAGAGCGCGATCGCGTTTCGGCCTACGCCAGCCTCACCGAGCAGGTCAAATCGCTGGCCATTAGCCAAAACCAGCTCCAGGGCGAAACCGCCAACCTGGTCAAGGCGCTGCGAGCCCCCCAGGTGCGGGGCCGCTGGGGCGAAATGCAGCTGCGCCGCGTGGTCGAAATGGCAGGCATGATCGAGTACTGCGACTTTGTGGAGCAGCCCACGGTAGAGGCCGAGGGCGGGCGGCTGCGCCCCGACATGGTGATTAAGCTGCCCAACGGACGGCAGATCATTGTCGATTCGAAAGCGCCTTTGCAGGGGTACTTAGAATCGCTGGAGGCCCCTGATGAGGCGACTCGCCGCGATCGCCTCGTTGCCCATGCCCGCCAGGTGCGGACTCACCTGACCCAGCTGGGGGCCAAGGCCTACTGGGACCAATTCGACGACTCGCCGGAGTTTGCGGTGCTGTTTTTGCCGGGCGAAACCTTCTTTAGTGCTGCCCTGGAGCACGACCCGCAATTGATCGAGTACGGCGTCAGCCAGAGCGTAATTTTAGCCACGCCCACTACGCTAATTGCCCTACTGAAGGCGATCGCCTACGGCTGGCGGCACGAAAAAATGGCCGAAAATGCCCAAATGATCAGCGCTCTGGGCCGCGAACTGTACGATCGCATGGCCGTACTCACCAGCCACATGGTGAAGCTGCGCCGGGGGCTCGATGCCTCGGTAAAAGCCTTTAACCAGACGGCGGGCTGCCTGGAGAGCCGGGTGCTGGTGACCACGCGCAAGTTTAAGGAGCTAGGGGCGGCTGGGGGAGAGCCGATCGAGACGCTGGAGGGGTGCGATCGCATTCCCCGCCGCCTCACAGGCGAACCGTCAGATCCGGCGGATCTTTAGGTTCACTTTCGAGGCCCCAGTCGTTGCTCAACCCGGCTACCGAATCGCGGCCAGGGCGCTATGCTTTCGTTTTCTGTAGCCCGACCGACCCTCAGCTAGCGGCATTTCATAATGGGAGAAGCAGCATTCATGAGAGCATGCCACCCCAGCCTTATGTTTCGGGCCTTACCCCCATTTCAGCCGATGTCGAAGCTCGGCTGATGTCCGATGCTAGACCATTTTATTTACACCCTGGCGATCGCGCTGATGCCGTGGTGGTCTGCCTGCACGGCTATACAGGCACCCCCTACGAAGCCGCCCCCGCCGCCAAGGCGATCGCAGCGCTAGGCATCCATGCCGCAGCACCGCTGCTGCCGGGACACGGCTATCGCGATCGCAACGACCAGCGGCGCGAGTTTGCCCGCATTACCAAAGATGGAATGCTGGCAGCGGCGCGGGACGAAATTGCCTTGGCCCGGCAGCGCTACAGCCGGGTGGGGCTGCTGGGGTTCTCGATGGGCGGCGCGATCGCCCTAGCCATTGCGGCGGAGGGCTTAGTAGACTGCTGCGCGGCGGTGGCCCCGGCCCTGCATCTGCCGCGCCAGGGCGAGATCTTGATTCCGCTGTTGAGCTGGGCGAGCTTTACTCTACCCACTGTTTCTCGATATCCCTTTTATCTACCCGGCTATGACTTTCATCACTCTCATGCGCTGAGAGCGCTGTGGCAGCTCAGTCGCCACAGCCGTCATGTTCTAGCTAAGATTCACTGCCCGGTGCTCGGCGTTCACTCTCACAACGATTTGACCATACCGCCAGTCGTGCTGGCCCTGATGGAAGCGCAAATTCCGGTGCCGATAGAAACGGCCTGGTTTGACGATTCGGACCACGTGATGCTGCTCGATGTCAGCGGGGCGGCAGTAGCGAAGACAGTAGCCGAGTTCTTTCAGCGCCAGCTGTCTGCTGGATAGTCCGCGCCCTCTACTACGGGCTTTTGGTGGTGGCACGCGACTGTGTCGGCCAGACGGTAGGGTGGGCAGTGCCCACCAGCCAAGGGTCACAGCTCTTTCACCATCCTCGCCACCCACGAGGATGACGTCGCCGCTGGCGAGAATAATCCCGCCCAGGAGGGGTTTTGGCCGTCATGGCTACGGCTTATTTTTGGCATCTGCCCAAGGGGGCGCATATGATGGACAAAATCAATACCCAAGACAAACCATGTTTGGTAAAAAGCCCCCGCCTGAGTCGTCTAAACCTGGCCAACCCACCCAGTCGCAAAGCCTCAGCAACGTGACCTTAACCGGGGGTATGGTGCAGATGGGTCAGGCCGGGCGCGACCTACAGCAAAACCAGACGGGCGACCTGCAAACCCAGCAGCAGGGCCTGACTAGTGCAGAGGTGGTAGCCCTGCTAGAACAACTAGAAACCGCCGTCAAAGGCGCGGCCATTGACCCAGCCCAACAAGAAGAATTGCTCGACTATTTGCGCCCAGCTAAGCGAGAAGCCGCCAAAGAAACACCGAGTAGAGAGCTGGTAGGGCAAAACCTGAAGCAGGTTAGCGAAACCCTAAAAACCCTGGAGCAAACGACCGCAGCCGGGAAAAGCCTGTGGCAAACCGGCGCCGAAATCTTTAGAACGATCGCTCCCTGGATCGGCGTAGCAGCAGCGGTTTTTGGGGCGTAATGTTTGCTCCGAATCGCACAACCCCGATGCCAAACAGGCAGCCCCCGTGGGGGTAAACGGCGTTTGCCCAGCCCAACCAGGGCTAGCAAAGACGAATTCGATCTAACCAAAAATCTGGCGCAACCGAAGATTTAAAGAGCTAATAAGGTGTGCAGGACAAGCCTTAATAATGACATCGCAAGAGCAGCGCATTGACGGCAGCCAAATCGAAGATAGCCAGGTGCAGCTCACCCAGGCCGAGCGGGATGCGGTGAGCTTTCAAAATAGCCCTGGTAGCCAGGTCACGATCAACAACACCATCCTGCGGTTATTTGGGCAGCCCGTTACTACAACGGTAGATTGGGATTGGGCCAAGCGGCTGCTGGAGTCAAAACAGCTGACAGACATTCGCAAGCGGTTGACCGATACCGTGGGAAGAGAACGCAAGTTGATGGCGGTCGGGCTGCAAGAGCAGTTGGGCTGGGTGGGGCGCTCTCCGCTAGAGGCCGAGCGGGTTTTGCAGGTCAACGGCAACAGCCAGGGCCACCTTGACCCCCGCCAGCTCTTAATTGAAACCTTTGGCCGCGACGACATTGCCGGTAAGCTGCTGATTTTGGGCACCCCAGGGGCAGGCAAAACCACGGCCCTGCTGAGCTTGGCGGAGCAGCTAGTCCTTGGCGCACTGGCCCAGCCCAAAACGGTAATCCCCGTACTGTTTGAGCTATCGACCTGGCGCAAAGACAACCAGAGCATTCGCGATTGGCTTATTGAGCAGCTGTACGAGCAGCACGGCGGCAACCGCAAAGCCAAACTCTATGAGCAGTGGCTCGACCAGCAGGTGCTGCTGCCGCTGCTAGATGGTCTGGATGAACTGGGGTTTGAGCGCCAGCAGAAATGTACGCAAAAGCTCAACGAGTTTGCGCGACAGTACCCCAAGCTGGTGGTCTGTTGCCGGGTGAAAGAGTTTGCCCAGGCGAATATCAAGCTCAACACGCTGAATGGGGCTGTGTGTTTAGAGCCCCTGTCTAATAAGCAGATTCAGACCTATTTGGAGACTCAGCGGTCGCCGCTGTGGTCGGTGATCGAGTCTAGTATTTCGCTACAAACCCTTTTAGAACCAACGGTGGAGGGCGATCCGGGGCTGCTGCGTATTCCGTTGTTTGTCACCCTGGCAGCTAGCGTTTACGACCCAAAGCAGCCGTTTACAACTAAGGCAGAACTGCTGGGCCAGTATGTTGATCGCCAGCTGTCGCCAGAACTGCGGGAAAATGACCGCCGCGACAACTTAGAGAAGCGAGATTGGGCTTATAAAACGCCAGATCAGGAGCCCAACTGGCGGCAAACCGAGCGCACGCTAAGTTGGCTAGCACGGCAGTTACAGCGAACAAACACGGTAGAAATTTTGATTGAGCAGATTCAGCCGAGTTGGTTAGAAACAAAGTCAGCACGACGACTATATCGGTTGACCTTGGGGCTAACTACCGGGTTAATCTTAGGGCTGATCTTAGGGCTAATGATCGCTCTGCTCTTGGGGC